>NZ_JAPWCC010000001.1:0-135535 GCF_041433735.1 Gemella sp. 20925_1_85
CTATTTTTCTCCATGCCCCGAATTTGACAAAGAGCCTATTTTTAAAATTGTTGGACACATTCTTTGAATTTAGTTATTAATTCAGGAATTAGTTCTTTATCTAAGCATGAAAATGCTATTCTTATATGTTCATCATCCATAGAATATACCCCGTACTTGTATTCGTTTAGAAATTTTAGTCTGAATTCGTGAGCGTTAATTGTGTTTGGTAGTTTAATAGTAAAGAAATAGCCAGAGTTGAATGGTAAGATAGTGATTAGTGTATCTATTTTTTCTTTAGCGATAGCTGATTTAAGTTCGTTGTATCTATCTTGGATAATACTGTCATTTTCTTCTTTTTCTTTAATTGATTCCTTATTATCTAATAATCTTATTGCAATTTGTTGAGATAAGTTTGAAGGAGAAGATGTAGTACTTCTTAAGAATCCTTGAGTTTTTTCTAAAAGTTTTTGTCGTAAAGATGAATCTTTAGTGTAATATGTGATGAAACCTACACGTAATCCCCAACTATAATATTCTTTAGTGATTCCATCTAATTTAACTATTAAGCAGTTTGAATTCTCTGCAAGTTTATATGTTGCACTAAGAGTAGGAGTTTTGTGATTATCCTCGAAAAACAGTCCGAAGTACGCATCATCAGAAACGATGATAAGTTGTTTATTTGGGTACTCTTTAGCAAAAATATTAATTACTTCAACTAATTGAGTTAATTCATCATCTGATGGTGTATATCCTGTTGGATTATTTGGGAAGTTTAATATTAATGAAATTTTATCTTGTTTTATACTATAGAGTGCATTTTTAAAGTTTTCAATACTAAATTTATTATTTTCATCAAATTGATTGTATTTATAGATGTTGTTGCCTAACTTAATAGTGTATATTTGTGCATAGTTTTGCCAAAACAGATTTGGTAAAAGTAGAGCATCTCCTGCTTCACTAAATAAGTTTGCCGCAATATCAATACCTTGTGTAATACCTGTAGTTACCATTGGTAAAGATAAATATTCATCTTTAATTTTTGGATTATCTTTTAAGATTTTTTCTTTCCATAATGCTCTCATTTTTGGTAATCCTGGCGTTGGAGAATATGGTAAATATTCTGAATTGTTAATTTCTGTAATTACTTTATTAATTGACGGCAATGCCATCGCTTTTTTATTTGCTGTAGCAATACCTATAGTAGCATTTATTGCCCCTTTAACTGCTGCTGTTTCTTTCGATTGAATCAGTACGTCTTGAGGTAAAATAATATTTTCACCTAATTTTGAAAAAAATGACATAGTATTCCTCCTATTTCGTATATAAATTAATTATACCACTAATAGCTGATTACTAAAAGATTTTAACAAGAGTATTTTTTTAATTATAGCTAAAATTTATTATTTGTGTTAGGATAGTAATATCTGATTAAAGTAGGAGAATTTGAATGAAAAGTGTAGATTTATTAAAAAATAAAGGTGTAATGAATTTTACTCCTATATTCTTACTAATTATTGCATATTCATTTTTACAAGGAATACTATTTGAATATGTTTTAAAAAATATAGTTGGTTATAATATTATTTCTGTTTTATGTTCGTATATATTTTCAGCGGTTATTTTATTATTTTTTGTTAAGTATTTTGAAAAAACAACGTTTGAATATTTTGGTTTTAGTAAAGAAAATTATTTAGATGCAGTTAAAGTAGGAGCAGGATTAGCTATATTTAGTATTGTAGGAATAGTAGCTATTTTATTGATGTCGGATAACATATCTCTATCCTTATCAAAGGATCTAAAAATTGGTACAATAATCATTCTTATTATATTAGTTTTAATGCAAGGCTTTTTAGAAGAGATTGTTTTTAGAGGTTATTTGATGACTAGATTAGCAGCGAAAAAAGGAAAATGGATATCTATTCTATTGAGTTCGATATTTTACTTAGTATTTCGTATGTCTAATCCAAGTACATCGAAATTAGATTTAATAAATATATTTTTAATATCAATTGTAATGTCATTATTATATTGGTATTTTGATAATATTTTAGTTATTGCAATTTTTCATGCTTTCTGGAATTGTATATCTGGTGTAGTATTTGGATTTAATATAAGTGGGATTAAAGTATCCGATACAATATTTACTGTTGAGGCAATTAGTGATAAGCAAATACTAACTGGAGGAAGTTATGGAATAGAAGGTAGTATTATTGCTACAGTTTTCTTTGCTATTTTAGGACTTTTAGTGTATATGGGCTTATATTTAAAAATGTTTAGAAGAATTGCAAAAAATAAATAGAAATTGAATAAGATATAAAATTTTAAGTTTTGAATTTTATATCTTATTTTTTTATTTTAAATTAAGATATAGTATGTTATTAAACTGTCGTTAAATAGTGTTAGTATTAATAATTTTATAGTACTATATGCTAGAAAATATAGTTAGAATATGTTATAATAATGTGTATCTTTTTGGGCTTTATATCGATTTGATAATAAAAAGATAATAAGATATAAGAAAAGTTCAATAATGCGAGGTGTAATTATGGTTAAAAATAAAGATGAAGTAAGATGTTCATTTTGTGGAAAAAATACTAATGAAGTTTTTAAAATGATTGCTGGGAATGACGTATTTATATGTGATGAGTGCGTTGATTTATGCTCAGATATTATCGAAGAAGAAATTGACTATAGAAATGCGAAAAATAAACCAGTGTTTAAGTTATTAGAACCTCAAAAAATCATGGAGCACTTGAATGAATATGTAATCAGTCAGGATAAAGCAAAAAAATCAGTAGCGGTAGCTGTTTATAATCATTATAAAAGAATTATTGCAAAAGAGAATAATGATATTGAGTTACAAAAGAGTAATATTGCTTTAATAGGTAGCACAGGATCAGGGAAAACATTAATAGCTCAAACATTAGCGAAGATGCTTGATGTACCTTTTGCGATTTCTGATGCAACTACATTAACAGAAGCAGGATATGTAGGTGAAGATGTTGAGAATATTCTTCTTCGACTTATCCAAAGTGCAAATTATGATATAGAAAGAGCTGAAAAAGGTATTATCTATATCGATGAGATTGATAAAATCGCTAAAAAAGGTGAGAATGTTTCAATAACTCGTGATGTTTCTGGGGAAGGTGTTCAACAAGCTCTTCTTAAAATTTTAGAAGGAACTGTTGCTAGTGTTCCACCACAAGGAGGAAGAAAACACCCAGGTGAAGAAATGATAAAAATAAATACGAAGAACATACTATTCATCATTGGTGGTGCATTCTCAGGTATTGAAGAAATCATTAAACGTCGTCTTGGGGAAAAAGTTATTGGTTTTTCTAAGAGTGATGAGTTAAATGACAATGAGGATATCATTTCTAAAGTAAAACATGAAGATCTAGTTAAGTTTGGTATGATTCCAGAATTTATAGGGCGTATTCCTGTCGTTTGTTATCTGGAAGAACTTGATGAAAAAGATTTAGTAAGAGTTTTAACTGAGCCTAAGAATTCGGTAGTTAAACAATATGAATATTTATTTGAACTTGATGGAGTAAAACTAGTATTTGAAAAAGAAGCGTTAGAAGAAATTGCTAAAGAATCGATTAAGAGAAAAACAGGAGCTCGAGGCTTACGTTCTATTATCGAAGAGCTGCTTTTAGATGTAATGTTTGAAATTCCAAGTAAAAAAGATATTAAAACATGCACGGTAACACGTGATAATGTAATTAATAAAACAAAACCAATTTTAAAATAAATAGGTTAGAGAGGAGTTCGTTTTGACAAAATATTATTTATTAGAGAATAGAGATTTATTCTTTCCGTCTAATACTTATACAATAGATGTAACGGACAAAAAATTTTTAAAAACGATAAAAACTGTAAAAAAAGATAAAATTCCAGTTTTTGTAACGTATAAGAGAAAACCAATTGATAGCTATGATGATTCATTTTCTGAAGAGGATGTATTTGATAGTAATGGGTTCAATGTTTTCTTTGGGACATATGGTCAACTTACAATTGATAAAAAAAATAAAAAGTATGAATATCATTGCTACGGTATAGCTGAGGTTAAAAGTGGTGTTTATAACAATAATCTTGTAGAACATTTAGATATTAATATTAGAGAGATTGTAGATAATGGTTTTGATAAAGCAGGATTATTAAATAGTATTAAAACAAAATTTGAAAGTTATTTAAAGAGAGAGAACTTTGATATAGACTACTATAAAACTGATGATTTAGAGAAATTTATAAATAAAAATATTAAATTTTTCCCAATCGATAAAATGCTTAAACAAAGAGTGTTGTTTTTACTAGATTTAGAGAAAAAAGCAATATTCTTAAATAGAAGTCTAGAAGCATTCTTAGTTGGTAATAGTTTTAAACGAGAAATTGATGAAAAAGTTCGTACAAATATAGATAATCAACAGAAAGAATACTTTTTACGTGAACAGATGAAAGTAGTTCAAGATGAACTAAGACAAATTTCACCTGAAGATGATGATATTGAAAAAATTCGTCAGGCGATTAATGAAATTGAATTATCTGAAGAAGATAAAGCAGTATTATTAAAAGAAGTAGATCGTTTAGAAAAAACACCTGTTATGAGTCCAGAACACTCAATTATAAGAACATATCTGGATACAGTAATTGCTTTACCTTGGAACACATTAACAGCAGATGAAATAGATATAAAAAATGCTGAAAAAATTCTTAATGAAGATCACTATGGTCTAGAGAAAATAAAAGAAAGAATTTTAGAATTCTTAGCTGTTAAAAAGTTACGTGATGATATGAAGTCACCAATATTATGTTTATCAGGACCTCCAGGTGTTGGTAAGAGTTCATTAGCTAAGTCAATTGCCGCTTCTATGGGAAGAAGTTTTGTACGTATTTCTCTAGGAGGAGTTCATGACGAAGCTGAAATTCGTGGTCATAGAAGAACATATCTAGGTGCATTACCAGGTAAAATCATTCAGTCGCTGAAAAAAATTAAAACTAAGAATCCTGTAATATTATTAGATGAAATTGATAAAATGGCATCTGATATTAAAGGGGATCCAGCAGCTGCGATGCTAGAAGTAATTGATCCTGCGCAAAACAATGAATTCGTCGATCACTATTTAGATATTCCATTCGATTTATCAAAAGTACTGTTTATTGCTACAGCTAATAATCTAAGCTTAATTCCAGCTCCGCTAAGAGACAGAATGGAAGTTATCGAATTAGAATCATATACAATTAAAGAAAAAGAAAATATTGCTGCTAAATATTTAATTCCACGTCAAATTAAAGAAAATGGTCTGAAAAAAGGACAAATTACTTTTAGTAAACAAGCTATTAATAAAATAATTAATGGTTATACGTATGAAGCGGGAGTAAGGAATTTAGAGCGTGTTTTCGGAGCTATCTGTAGAAAAGCTGCTTTGAAAGTTCTTCAAGGTGAAGAAAAAATTAAAGTTGGAGTTAATAACCTAGAAGATTTTGCCGGTCCTGAAAAATACAGTGGAAAAGATAAGAATGTAAAACCAGAGATTGGATTAGTTAATGGATTAGCATATACAGTAGTTGGTGGAGATACATTGGAGATTGAAACGAGTATCTCAAAAGGTACAGGAAAAATTATCCTTACTGGTAAACTAGGTGATGTAATGAAAGAATCAGCTCAAATGGCTATATCATTCTTACGCTCTAATGCAGAAAAATTAGGAATTGAAGGTGTTAATTTCTCAGAAATTGATATACATCTACATGTACCAGAAGGAGCAGTTCCTAAAGATGGTCCATCAGCAGGTATTACGATTACTACTTCAGTATATTCAGCTTTAACTAAAAAGCCAGTTGATAATAACATTGCGATGACTGGAGAAATGACTCTACATGGTAAAGTACTGCCAATCGGTGGGGTTAAAGAGAAAATCTTAAGTTCTGAAAAAATGAATATTAACACTATTATTATTCCAACTAAGAACAAAAAAGATTTAATTGACATACCTGAAGAAGTTCTTGAAAAATTAACTATTTACACAGTAGACAATATTCAAGAAGTGTTTAAAATAGTATTTGGAGAATAATAATGAAAAAGTTAAATACACATAATGTAGATTTACTTATAAGTGCCGTATCAAAAAAACAATATCCAGAACATGACAAACCAGAAGTTGCGATGTGTGGTCGTTCAAACGTTGGGAAATCATCTTTTATTAATACAATTTTAGAAAGAAAAAACTATGCTCGTGTTTCTTCTAAACCAGGGAAGACTCGTACACTAAACTTTTTTGATGTAAATGATCAAGTAGTTCTAGTAGACGTACCGGGATATGGGTATGCAAAATTATCAAAACCTGAAAAAGAAAAACTATATGATATGATAGTTGAGTATTTTACTAATAGTGAAAACCTTGGATTTGTATTACACTTAATTGATAGTAGACACAAGCCTTCACAAGATGATATTGAGATGAATGAATTTTTAAATTACTACGAGATACCATTCGTAATCGTTATGACAAAAATTGATAAAATATCAAAAAATGAATTGGCTAAAAATACGGGTATTATAAAGCGAGAATTAGACCTAACGAACAATATGGCTATTATTCCATTTTCTTCGGTTACAAAAATAGGTAAAGATCAAGTACTTAGTGAAATTGCTAAAGTATTAGAAGATTAAAAATTGAAATATAGATGAGAGGTGACTCGATAATCATGATTTCGTAGAAATAGATTTTGTCGAGTCACTTCTTTTTTTGATTACTCTTATAGTACAAGAGGTGTTTTTTTATAAATATTTTATCTTTACATGGTAGAATAAACCTGTTATAATAAGGTTTAGGTGAGTCAACAAAAAAAGTTGACATTTTTCACCGAAAAGTATTGACATACTTTTAGTTTAATGTTAGAATAATATCTAGCTTAGAAAACTTAGCGTTATAGATTCAACTTTTTCATTAAAACACTTCATAAACACACACACATAAAATTAATAAAAAAGTTGAAACATAAGGAGTACAAACATGGCAGTAAAAATCCGTTTAAAAAGATTAGGTGCTAAAAAATCACCTTTCTACCGTATCGTTGTTGCTGATTCAAGATCTCCACGTGATGGACGTTCTATCGAAACTATCGGTACTTACAATGCTGTTAAAGAACCAGCAGAAGTTAAAATCGATGAAGAGTTAGCATTAAAATGGTTAGGTAATGGAGCTCAACCTTCTGACACAGTTAGAAGTTTATTATCAAAAGAAGGAATTATGAAAAAATTCCACGATTCAAAATTAAATAAATAATATATTTAGCCCCTTAGTTAATAAGGGGTTTTTGTTTTATAAAAATTGTGCTATAATTAAATATAAAATTTTTAAAACAACCAATTTCATAATTAGTAATGAAAACAAATTAATATAAAAGGAGGATAATATATGGAATATTTAATAGAAATATTACCTAGTCTGATGAGTGGTGCACTTATAACATTAGAAGTGTTTTTTCTAGTTTTAGTATTATCGATTCCGTTAGGTGTAGTAATAGCGTTTATTATGCGCTTTAATATTAAGTTATTAAATTACTTTATTAATATCTATATATGGATTATGCGTGGGACGCCGTTGTTACTACAATTGATTTTTATATATTATGTATTACCATCTGTGGGAATACGATTTGATAGATTACCTGCTGCAATAATCGCATTTACGTTAAACTATGCAGCATACTTTGCTGAGATTTTCCGTGGAGGTATTGAATCAATACCAAAAGGGCAATATGAGGCAGCTAAAGTATTGAAATTTACTCAATTTCAGACAATTAGATATGTTATTTTACCGCAGGTAATAAAAATTGTACTACCTAGTGTATTTAATGAAATAATGAGTCTTGTTAAGGACACATCTTTAGTTTATGCATTAGGAATTAGTGATCTAATATTAGCAAGTAGAACTGCAGCTAATAGAGATGCTAGTTTATTACCGATGTTTGTTGCGGGGGCAATATATTTAATCTTAATAGGTATTGTAACAATCGTATCTAAACAAGTTGAAAAACGTTATAACTACGACAGGAGGTAATGTATGTTAGAATTAAAAAATATTAGTAAAAAATTCAAAGATAGACAAATACTTTCAGATTTTAATTTAACTGTAGAAGAGAATAAAATTTTAGCGATAGTTGGTCCTTCTGGTGGTGGAAAAACAACATTATTAAGAATGTTAGCTGGTCTTGAAAAAATAGACTCGGGTGAAATTATTTATAATGGTGAGTCTCTTCCGATTGATGAATTGGAAAAAAGAAATCTTTTAGGTTTTGTATTCCAAGATTTTCAGCTTTTCCCTCATCTTACTGTCCTAGAAAATCTAGTTTTATCTCCAATCAAAACTATGAATATGGCAAAAAATGATGCTGAGAAAAAGGCAATCGAATTGTTAGAAAGACTTGGTTTAGAGAAACAGATTAATAATTATCCAACATCATTGTCTGGAGGACAAAAACAGCGTGTTGCATTAGCTCGTGCTATGATGATAGATCCAAAAATTATAGGTTATGATGAACCGACTAGTGCATTAGATCCTGAATTAAGATTAGAAGTAGAGAAGTTAATACTTAAGAATAGAGAGCATGGTATTACACAAATTGTTGTAACCCATGATTTACAGTTTGCTGAAAACATTGCTGATAGCATTCTGAAAGTAGAACCGAAATAAGAGGTGATAAGATGAGAAAATTAAAATTCTTTCTAACACTTGTTATTACTGTTTTAATAATTACGGGTTGTGCTTCTGGAGGGAAAGATAAGCCTAAAAAAGATAATTGGAATGATTTTCAAACAGATAGGAAAATTGTTATTGGTTTCGATAATACATTTGTACCAATGGGATTCCAAGATAAAAGAGGAAAAAATGTAGGTTTTGATATAGATTTAGCAAATTCTGTCTTTGAGAAATATGGAATTAAGGTAGAGTGGCAAGCTATAAACTGGGATTTAAAAGAAACAGAATTAAAAAATGGGAATATTGATTTAATTTGGAATGGATATTCGAAAACTGCAGAAAGAGAAGCTGTTGTGCAATTTACTAAGCAGTATATGGTAAATGAACAGGTTGTAGTTGTAAAGAAATCTAAAGGTATTAAAAAAGTAACAGACTTAAAAGATAAGGTTCTAGGTGCTCAAAATGGTTCATCTGGATACGATACTTTTAATGAAAATCCAGATGTTCTTAAAAATATTGTGAAGAATAATGATGCTACTCAATATGAAAGCTTTAATGAGGCTTTAATCGACTTAGAAAATGATAGAATAGATGCATTATTAATTGATAGAGTGTATGCGAACTATTATTTAAAACAACAAAACAAATTAGAAGACTTCGATATTTTAAATGCTGGATTCGATAGTGAGGCTTTTGCAGTCGGAGCTAGAAAAGCAGATGTAACTCTTGTTAATAAAATTAATGAAGCATTTTATGAAATGTATAAAGAAGGTAAATTTCAAGAGGTTTCTAATAAATGGTTCGGAGAAGATGTTGCAACTGAAGAATTAAAAAGTAAATAACAATATTTGGGAATGACTCAAAATCATGATTTCGGGGAAACAAGATTTTGTTGAGTCATCCCATTTTTTGTAATTTGATATAACAAGTTATAGCTATATATATGGTTAAAAAATAAATAAGGGTGTCAACAAAAAAAGTTTACAAATATTAGTAAAAGTACTTGATTTTTTTTAGAATATTATTTATAATAAGTAGGTATGTGATTAACTCACTGAAAAATAACTCTGTTCGTATTAAAAGCGTTCAGGGCAGAAGGAGACGATAATAATGAGAGAAGGAATTCACCCAGATTACCGTAAAGTTGTATTCATGGATACTACAAGTGGTTTCAAATTTTTAAGTGGTTCAACTAAACCATCTAAAGAAACTATCGAGTGGGAAGATGGAAATACATACCCATTATTAAAAGTTGAGATCTCTTCAGATACACACCCATTCTACACAGGGCGTCAAAGATTCGCTCAAGCAGATGGACGTATCGAACGTTTCAACAAAAAATACGGTATCAAGTAAGAAAAATAAAACAGACATTTCTTTATTGGATTGTCTGTTTTTATTCTATTAGTAATTGTATAATATAAGCCCGAGGGGATATGTAATGATAGAAAATAGAAAATTCGGATGGATAGAATGTATTTGCGGTAGTATGTTCTCTGGTAAATCAGAAGAACTGCTAAGACGTATAAAACGTGGAGTAATTGCTAAACAGAATGTACTTCTATTTAAACCGTCTATAGATAATAGATACGAAGAGAACAAGGTCTCTACTCATAATGGAAATAGTTATGAATCTGTAAATATTGATAAAGCAGAGCAGATTTATGACTATATAAATGATAAAAAATATGATATCATAGGAATTGACGAAGTACAGTTCTTTGATGATAAAATTGTTGAAGTTATTAATAAACTTGCTGATGATGGAGTTCGTGTTATTGTTGCAGGTTTAGATATGGATTTCAAAGCTGAGCCATTTCATCCTATGCCTGAGATTATGGCTATTAGTGAAATGGTAACTAAGCTTCATGCTGTATGTAATAAATGTGGAAAAGAAGCTAGTCGAAGTCAAAGATTGATTAATGGTGAACCTGCTAAGTATGACGATCCAATAGTAGTTATTGGAGCAAGTGAATCATATGAAGCTAGATGTCGTCATTGTCACGAAATTAAAAGATAAATTAGGAGGAACAAATGGAAATTATTGGACAACTTGAGATAGTTGAAGAGCGTTATGAGAAATTAAACGAATTACTTAGTGATCCAGATGTTGTAAGTGATACGAAGAAACTTATGGAATATTCAAAAGAACAACGCTCTATTGAAAAAACAGTAGCTGTATTTAGAGAATATAAAGATATTGTTCAACAAATTAAAGATACAAAAGAACTTCTTGAAATTGAAGAAGATAAAGAAATGAAAGAAATGATGCAAGAAGAGATTAAGGAATTAGAACCAACTCTTGCACCTATGGAAGAAGAATTAAAAATTCTGTTATTACCAAAAGACCCTAACGATGGTAAAAACGTTGTTGTTGAGGTTCGTGGAGCAGCTGGTGGTGATGAAGCACAATTATTCGCAGGTGATTTATTGCGTATGTACACTAGATTTGCAGAATCTCAAGGATGGAAAGTTGATGTCTTAGAACGTTCTGAAACTGGAATCGGTGGTATTAAAGAAGCAATCTTCATTATTTCTGGTGAAGATGTATATTCTAAGATGAAATTCGAAAGTGGAGCACACCGTGTTCAACGTGTCCCTACAACAGAATCAAGTGGACGTATTCACACATCTACTGCAACAGTAGTAGTACTACCGGAAGCAGAAGAGATTGAAATCGATATTAATGAAAATGATATTCGTGTTGATACTTTCGCATCTAGTGGTGCCGGAGGTCAATCGGTAAATACAACTATGTCAGCTGTACGTTTAACTCACATTCCTACAGGTGTTGTAGTATCTATGCAGGATGAACGTTCTCAGATTAAGAATAAAGAGAAAGCTATGAAAGTTTTACGTGCTCGTGTATATGATAAATATCAACAAGAAGAACAAGCTAAGTTCGATGCTGAACGTAAATCTAAAGTTGGAACAGGGGATCGTTCTGAACGTATTAGAACATATAACTATCCTCAAAACCGTGTTACTGATCATAGAATTGGATTAACTATTCAAAAATTAGACCAAATTATGGAAGGTAAACTTGATGAAGTTCTAGAAGCACTTCGTATTGCAGAACAAGCTGAAAAAATGGCAGAACTTAATAAAGGTGAAGAACTATAATGAACAGAAGGCAAGCTATAACAAAAGCTTGTCTTCTTTTAAGAAGACAAGGAAAAGAAGAATCTTTAGCAAGATTTTTACTAATGTATATGTTAGACGAAACTCAACAGTTATTCTCGAATAGCCTTTCGGAGAAATTATCTAAAGAAAATGAAGAAAAATATTTTTCTTTAATAGAAAAACATATTAAAGAAGATGTACCGTTAAGTCATTTAGTAGGTTTTGAATATTTTTATAATAGGAAATTTAAAGTTACTAAAGATGTTTTATCACCAAGGATGGAGACTGAGGAGCTTATTTATAAAGTAGTTGAATATGTGAAAGCAACTAAGAAAAATAATTTAAAAATTCTAGACCTTTGTACAGGAAGTGGTATTATTGCTATTACATTAAAAAAAGAACTAGATCAATTCTCGATTGATGTTGTGGCTAGTGATATTAGTCAAGAAGCTATAAAAGTTGCAAAAGAAAATGCACAGTTTCATGATGCTACTATTAAATTTATACAATCGGATATTTTCGATAATATAGATGACAAATTTGATGTTATTGTTTCAAACCCTCCTTATATAGACCGTAAGGATAAGGTTACAATGCAGGATAATGTACTAAAATATGATCCACATCTAGCTTTATTTGCTGAAGAGGAAGGTATGTACTTTTATAGAAAAATTATAGAACAAGCAAATAATTATCTAAATGACAATGGAGTTATATTTTTTGAAATAGGATATGATCAGAAAGAAAAAATTATAAAATTAGCAGATTTGAATGGATATTCTGCTGAAGTTTATAAAGATATAAACGGCAGAGATAGAATGGCGTTTTTAGAACGTAAATAAAAAAGACGAGGGAGTGACTTAGAAAAATATCTAAGTTGATTAACTCTCGTCTTTTTTTCGTATGATAATCTGTTTAAAATCAAAAAATTATAGTTCCCTATATACTCCAACGCATTCTCCGATTATTTCCACATTACGTGTAACGATAGGTTCGTAATCAGGATTGCAAGGATAAAGAATAACATTGTCATTTTTCACAAAAATTTTCTTTAAAGAAGCTTCGTTCCAATCAGTTAAACGAACTGCTGCAATTTTCCCATTTCTAACTGAATTTTGTTGGCGGATAAATACTAAATCGCCATCAAAAATACCAGCTTCAATCATACTATCTCCCTTTACTCTCAGAGCAAAATCAGCTCTCATACCTTGATCTATAAAAATATGCTCATCATATTCCTCTTCAATATAAACGCCATCACCAGCACAGATAGTTCCAAGTATAGGTAGCTTAGAAACATCATCAGAAAAATCCTCTGTGTTAAATGATTTTTCTTTAGGAGTTTCGATATCCATTGTATCACTGTCGCCGACAAGCCAATCCGGATTAACAGATAAATATTCAGCTAAAATAATAAGTTTATCTCTTTTTGGAGTATATTTCCCTTTAGACCAATCACTAATTGATGATGGAGTAATATTAGTAGAACGAGCAAGTTCAGCTTGCTTTATATTCTTTTCTTTTAAACATTGTTTAAATCTAATACTAAATGTTGTAGTCATAATATTTTTTCCAATCTTTTTTTATCTATATATAAATTATAAAGTAAACCGTATATAAAATCAAGTAACTTTATAAAAAAAATTAAGAAATATGAATTTTTTGCTTGATTTTCGGTTTTCCGTATGGTATTATATAAGTACGATAAGAAATTAAGTTTTACGTATAAAAAGAAAGAAGGTAATTTTATGTTTATATATTGGATAATTATACTAGTTTTATTAGCAAAAGTATTTACTTTTTTTGAAACTAATAAATTAAAAATTGTAAAAAGAGGAAAGTTGAACCGTAAAGTGTATTAATATAAACATTTTCTGTTCTGAAGGTTATTATGATAAAAAAATATTGTTTACTACTTTAAGATTAGGTGTACTGTAATTAGAGCCTAATCTTATTTTTATATACTAATATATATCAGTTAATACTATTTGATAAATATTTTCATTAAATCTTGTAGCTATAACGTTTTCAATTGTGTTTTTCAGATAAAAACTATGTACTAATACTAGAAAATATTGTATAATAAAATTATAATAACAAAACTAGGAGGATTTCTTAAATGAAATTAGTATTAACTAGACATGGTGAAAGCCAATGGAACCTTGAAAACAGATTTACTGGATGGGTTGATGTAGACATCACTGATAAAGGTAGACAAGAAGCTATTAAAGGTGGACAAACTCTTAAAGAATTAGGTCTTACTTTTGATGTAGCTTACACTTCATACCAAAAACGTGCTATCAAAACTTTAAACCTATTCTTAGAAGAATTAGACTTATTATGGATTCCAGTACACAAAAGCTGGAGATTAAACGAAAGACACTATGGAGCTTTACAAGGTCTTAACAAAGCTGAAACAGCTGAAAAATACGGAGACGAACAAGTTCACATTTGGAGAAGAAGTTTTGATGTAGCTCCTCCTGCACTAGATAAATCTAGCGATATGTACCCAGGAAACATCGATAGATATAAAGAAATTCCAGAAGGAGAAATCCCAACAGGAGAAAGCTTAAAACTTACTATTGATCGTGTATTACCATACTGGGAAAGCGATATTTCTAAACAAATTAAAGCTGGTAAAAACGTGCTTATCTCTGCTCACGGTAACAGTTTAAGAGCGTTAATCAAATACTTATTAAACATCTCAGACGAACAAATCTTAGATCTTAACTTACCAACTGGTACTCCATTAGTATTTGAAATCGACGAAAACTTAAATATTATCTCAGCACCAGAATTATTCTAATAAGTAATGAAAAAGCTGATAATATTACTAACAACCTTGCTAATTTTGCAAGGTTGTAGTTCTAAAGGAGATATTTCTACTGAACAATTACAAAACCTTACAAATTCTGTTTCAATAAGCCAGCTAGAAAAAACAGAATTTAATAAAAAAGATAATAAATTAGTTATTACTACTAATGAAGAAGTGATAACTAAAGAAGGTTTTGAGACACTATTAAAATCGTTGAAATTAAATAGTTTTAATGGAAAAACAGTTAGTGTTGATGCTATAAATTTAAATGAGTTTAATAACAAAGACTTCAATATTGTTGTTGTTACTAAAAATAATAACACGGCTACATTTAGCGTTAAAGATAGTGCTAATAAGAGTTATGAAATTTCAAACACGAAATATTCAAAAGATTTTATGAAAAACAAATTAAATGCTTTTTCTAAAGAGTTAATTAGTTTTAATGAATTAGCAGGAACTATTCAAACTGATCTTGATAAAGGTCGTTCTTTAGGAGATAAAGTCGACAAATTTAAAGAAGTAACAGAGAAGGTAAATGCTTTGATGTTAACTTTAAAATCATTATCTAACGATACCATTGAATATGGAAAATTAGATGAAGTTAAGCAAAAAGTTCAACGTTTAGAGTCTTTAACTAAAAATGTTGTTACAGCTGTGAATACTTCAGTAGAAAGCAAGAAAGGTACTGCAATTGATGCTGCTTTCTTAAATATTAATGATATAGATAAGATTGCACGTGACCTTACGGCAATGTAAAACAAAGAAACCTAGAAGTAGTCTTAGCTACATCTAGGTTTTATTATTTGCTTAAATAAAATCAGTTGGTTTAATATTATCCATCCCAATCATTGGATCAATCGAGTTAATATTATGAAAATCTAGTATATACTCTTTAATTTCTTCTTCTAATTCAATATCTTGTATTTCCGCTTCTCTATCAGTAGTGAAGAACCATTCTAGTGCGGTTTGTCTAGTTACGACATTTGTTGGTTCAATAGATTTATAAAATACCTTTGAATCACCGCATAATATCATTTTTTTCTTAGCTCGTGTTATTGCTGTATATGTTAGATTTTTGTTTAACATAAAGTTATAATTATCTATAAATGGAATTATAACATTTTCAAATTCAGATCCCTGAGCTTTGTGAATTGAACAAGCATAAGATAGGGTGATTTGATTTAGCTCTGTTTTTTCATATGTTACATAATTGCCGTCATAGTCTATTACAATTTTAACTTTATTTCCTTCTTTATAAATTTGTTCAATATATCCAATATCTCCATTAAATATATTATCTTCGGGCCTATTTACCAACTGCATAACACGGTCATTGACTTTATATATTAATTCTCCATATTCTATTTGTTCTTCATTATCATTAAATCTCGATTGAATAGCTGTATTGATTTCGTTGATACCACTTGTCCCCTTGTATATTGGAGCTAGTATTTGGATATTTTCTTTTGCAGAACCTTTTATTAGATCATCATAAATGGCTGAGATGACATTTATCATTTCATTCTTATTCGCTGAGATAAATTCTTTATCATCGAAGTTTTCTAAGACATCGAATGGAATATTGTTTTTTATTGAGTGCGAAATATTAATAATACTTGAATGTTCACTTTGTCTAAAAATTTTATTTAATTTTACCGTAGAAATCGCTTTGGAATTAATTAAATCATTAAGGACATTACCAGGAGCGATAGAAGGAAGTTGGTCATTATCTCCAACTAGTATAATTTTAGCATCTTTGTTTATGATTTTTAATAAATTGTACATTAAGAATACATCAATCATACTAGATTCATCGATTATAACTAGTTCTGATTTAATAAATTTTTCACTTACAAATTCTTCCATGTTTTCATCTTCTGTACTCCAACCGATAGCTTTATGAATTGTTGAAGCATAAAAACCGGTGCTTTCTGACATTCTTTTTGCTGCTTTACCAGTTGGTGCACACAGAGTAAGAATACTTCTAGATTCATCTAGTAGGTCATGAATACTGTAATTTTTAATTTTTTGGAAGATTTTTATTACAGCTAGTATTATTGTAGTTTTACCTGTTCCAGGGCCACCTGTTAAAATAGCGAAGTTATTTTTAATGCAATTTTTGATTGCCGCTATTTGTACGATGTCGTATGATATCTCCAATTCATCTTCTACCTCTTCGATATATTTATCAAGTAGGTTGTCGCTGATATCAAAATCATCTTCGAGTTCTAGTCTTTTACTAATATCACTGTAAATAGAGTACTCTGAATAGTAAATTTCTGGTAAAAATACTCTGTCCTCAATTTCTATTAGTTTACCTGTATCTAATGCGTAATCATACGAACTTAGTATATCTTCTTTAGCTACGGCTATATTTCTAGATCCATATAATATATTAAATGTATTATAAAGTAGGGTATTTTTTGATATATATGTATTACCGGTTGAAAAACAATAGGAATTTATTGTATAAATAAAAGCATACAGAATTCTCTCACGGTCGTTTGCAGCTATTTCATTAGTTTCAGCTATTTTATCTACTGTTTTAAAGCTAATACCTTTAATATCTTTTATTAAGGAATAGGGATTTTCTGTAATAGTTCGAAGTGTATTATGTTTATAGAAGTTATATATTTTTAGAATTAAATTATTGCTAAGATTATACTCGTTTAGTTTAAGTATAATGTCTTGTGTTTGTTTATTTGCTACAATAGTAGCATATATTGTATCTTTTCGTTGCTCTGGAATACCTTTTATGTTAAATAGAGAATCTTTATCTTCATAAATCTTATCTAATGCATCAACTCCAAGTGTATCAACTATTAACTCAGCTGTTTTTCTTCCGACACCTTGGAAAATAGAGCTTGAAAGATAAGAAACAATAGCTTCTTTATCTTTTTCGATAACAGGTTCTACAACGATTGCAGATAATTGTGTTCCATATTTTCTATGCTGTACAATTTCTCCTTTGAAAGAATACAAATCATCTTCAACAAATTCAAAGTCGTTAAATGTACCGACAACGCTAAGATAATCTCCCTCAACAAAATCATACTGATCATTTAAAAATATTGATAAAATATAGTAATTGTTCTCTTTGTTATGAAAAATAATTTTATTTAAATAACCTTCTACAGTTTGCATAATTAACTCCTACTAATTTCTTTATATGAACAATGATAATATATTATAGAAAAAATGTCTAGTGTAGATGAAGTTGAATATAAAGTTTAATGTTCTTTATAAAATATTGGTAGGCTATATAATTTTATAGAGATAGAAAAATTATTATAGAAAATAAATATGTTATTTTAATTACAAACTATGTTTCGTTATGGCAATATTTTTTATAAAGTGTTATAATAATATGAAAACAATTAAAGGAGGTTAGATTTGTGATCACTGTAAAAGATATATATAATCAACTAAACGAATTAGCAGATGTTAAACTCGCTGAAAAATGGGATAATGTCGGCCTAATGTTAGGTGATAATAATAGTAATGTTAATAAGGTTTTAGTTTGCTTAGATGTAACTACAAAGGTGGTAAAAGAAGCTATAGATAATAATGTAGATTTAATAGTTTCTCATCATCCTCTTATTTTTAAACCATTGAAATCATTAGATTTTACAGATGATTTCAAGTCTAATATCATTAGAGACTTAATAAAAAATGATATTTCAGTAATTTCATTTCATACAAATTTAGATTCAGCAAAACTAGGGCTTAATGATCACTTGGCTAAATTGCTTGATTTAGATGATATTAGAGTCTTGTTTGAGCATAGTTTAGATAAGGAAGCTGGCTTAGGTAGAATTGGAAGATTATCCTCGTCGTTATCTATGGAAGATTTCATAGTATATATTAAAGAAAAATTCTCATTGGATACTGTTTCTGCTGTTATTGGAGATGATAAAGAAATTAGTACGGTAGCACTATTAGGAGGAAGCGGGGCTGATTTCCTATATTCACTACCAGAAGTTGATATCTACTTGACAGGTGATGTAGGCTATCATGCTGCACTTGATGCAATAGAAATGAAAAAGAATATTATTGATATCGGTCACTTTACAGAAAGTTTAGTAAAAGACTTATTAAAAGCTTATATTTCTAAACTGGGGATTGAAGTTATTAAATCAAATGTTGAGAAATCACCATTTAAAATTTTATAAAGGAGGAATGTAATATGGCAAAAGCAACACCAACTATGGAAGATTATATTGAAGTGATTTATTCTTTAGTAAAAAATAAAGGTTATGCACGAAGTGCTGATATAGCAGAAAAGTTAGATGTTTATCCATCTACTGTAACTAAAATGTTGAAAAAACTTGATGTTGAAGGCTATATTGTATATGAAAAATATAGAGGTATTGCCCTAACCGAGTTAGGAGAAAAAATGGGTGAATATGCTTTAACAAGACATGAACTGTTAGAAGATTTTCTAAGATTAATAGGGGTAGATGAGGATAAAGTTTACGAAGAAGTAGAAGGGATTGAGCATCATTTCGGTAAAAGTTCATTAGAAAAAATTAAAGATTTGATGAAATATTTAAGGGATCACAACTATAAAGCGTAATGGAGAATTAGAGTGGCAGATAAAGAGTATTTAAAATTATGTAATCATATTTTAGAAAATGGAATAGAAAAAGAAGATAGAACAGGTGTTGGTACTAAGAGCATTTTTGGATATCAAATGAAGTTTGATTTATCTGAAGGGTTCCCGTTATTAACTACAAAAAAAGTAAACTTTAATCTAGTTTGGTCTGAACTATTATGGTTCATCAAAGGAGACACTAATATTAAGTTTTTACTTGAAAATAAAAATAATATATGGAATGAATGGGCCTTTAAAAAATGGATAGAAAGTGATGAATATACTGGACCAGATATGACAGATTTTGGTCATAGAACACTAGTTGACGAAGAATTTTCAAAACAATATAAAGAGCAGATGGCTATTTTTAAAGAAAGAATTCTTTCAGATGAAGTGTTTTCAAATAAATTTGGTGATTTAGGTAATGTTTATGGGAAACAATGGAGAGATTTTAATGGTATTGATCAATTAAAAAATGTTGTTGAACAAATTAAAATAAACCCTTCTTCACGTCGTTTAATAGTTTCTTCGTGGAATCCAGCAGAAGTTGATACTATGGCACTTCCTCCTTGTCATTCACTTTTCCAATTTTATGTGAATGATGGGAAGTTAAGTTGTCAGCTATATCAAAGAAGCGGAGATGTATTTTTAGGCGTACCATTTAATATTGCATCTTATTCATTACTTACTATTTTAATCGCTAAAGAATGTGGTCTTGAAGTGGGGGAATTTGTTCATACGTTAGGTGATGCACATATTTATAAAAATCATTTTGATCAAGTAAAAGAACAAATGTCTAGAACACCTTATTCTTTACCAGAACTAAAAGTTAATGATTTTAACAGTATTTTCGATCTTAAAATAGATGATGTTGAGATTGTTAATTATGAAAGTCATCCATTTATAAAAGCACCAATAGCAGTTTAGGAGGTATAATATGTTATCACTAATAGTTGCATACGATAAAAATAAATCAATAGGTCAGGAAAACACTATTCCTTGGCGTTTGAAAAATGACATGCTAAGGGTTAAAGAATTAACAACTAACCAAACAATTATCATGGGTCGTAAGACTTTAGATAGCATTGGTAGAGCACTTCCAAATAGAATTAATAGGGTTTTAACTCGTGATAAGAATTCTTTAAGTCACTATTCAAATATCGAAGTATATACAGATGATTCTATTTTAGAAAATATTAAGACGGAAAAGGCTTATATATTCGGTGGAGGCATGATATATAATAAATATTTTGATAGATGTGACGAAATGTTTATAACAGAAGTAAATACAATTGTTGAAGCTGATACGAAGTTTCCTGAATTTGATGAAAATGAATGGGAATTAATTAGTAAACAAGAATTTTCAAAAGACGAAAATAATGAATTTGATTATGTATTTATACATTATAAAAGAAAGAGGAAAGAGTAAATGGTAGAAAAAGTAAAAGTAATTATTGATTCATCTAGTGATTTAACTTTTGATGAAATTGAAAAATACAATGTGGATGTAATTCCTCTGACAATTAATATAGATGGAACGGAGTACGATTATCGTACAATTAGCAATGATGAATATATTGAGAGAATGAGAACAGCAACTTCATATTCGACAAGTCAACCTGCAATTGGTAAATTTATAGAAGCTTTTGAAAAATGGACTAGTGAAGGTTATAAGGTAATTGTATTAACTCTGTCTTCGGCTTTAAGTGGAACTTATAATACAGCAGTTACTGCAAGTTCAGAATTCGAAGGAGTGTACGTTGTTGATACTAAGACAACAACACGAGGGATGGTTTTCTTACTTAAAGAGTGTCTAAAACAACTTGAAGAAAATGTAGCTGTAGAGGTAATTGCAGAGAACTTAAGAGAAAAAGCTAAAAATATTTTAACGTATGTTACGATCGATAAACTTGACAATTTGGTAAAAGGTGGTAGACTAAGTAAGTCACAAGCTTTAATCGGGGGATTACTAAATATTAAAGTTTTAACTCAATTAAAAGAAACTGAGTTAGTAGCCTTAGACAAAGTGCGTGGTAAGAAAAAACTTGTTCATACTTTAATTAAATATATTGAAGAAGAAAAACAAAATAGAACTATAAAAAGTATCAGCTTGCCAAATGCTTTAGCTGATGAGTATGTAGCTCCAATCAAATCAGAATTAAAAGAAGCTTTTGGTTATGAAGTAAGTGAAGATGAAATATTTACTACAACACCAATTATTTCGACACATACAGGAGAAAATGCAGTAGGTATCTTAGTAGAGTTAGTATAATCGGAGGTAAAGATTATGACAAATTTCGATGAAACAAGATTATTTGATAGCAACTTTTATGATAAAAATGATATTCACAACATTCTAAAAAATGTTGTTGAGACAATTAAGCAGCGTGGATACGACCCTATAAATCAGTTAATGGGATATATCAAAACTGCTGATCCAGTATATATTCCTAGAGATAATCATGCAAGGGAGCAAATAAGATTAATAGAAATGGATGATATACTAGAGTACTTATTATACTTTTTTATACAGGAGTCTTAAATGTTAGATAAAAGAATTATGGGCCTTGATTACGGATCAAAAACTATCGGTGTTGCCGTTAGTGATTTGTTAGGGTTCACTGCTCAAGGTATAGAAACTATAAATATTAATGAGCAGGTTAAAGATTTTAAAATTAAAAGAATTAAGGAATTAGTTCAAGAGCACAATGTAGGAACAATAGTAGTTGGTCTTCCTAAAAACATGGATAATTCTGTAGGTTTTAGAGGAGAAGCAACACTGTATTTTGTAGAGGTATTAAAAAAGAAAATAAAGAATGTTGAAATAATTTTACAAGATGAACGTTTGACTACAATGGGTGCTGAAAGAGTACTTCTTGAAGCTAATGTTTCAAGGAAAAAAAGAAAAAATGTTATTGATAAAATGGCTGCAGTATTAATACTTCAGACATATTTAGATAAATTAAATTAATATAAATTTCAGGAGGAAAATAAAATGCAAGAGAAAGATTTAAAAAACATTAGTATCGATAATACAGAAGAGGTGTACACACTTAGTACATTAGAAGGTGAAGAAAAAGAATACCGTAAAATTTTAGAGTTTACTAATCCAACAAACGGTAACTTATACTATATTTTCGCTGAAGAAGAAACAATTGATGAAGAGGAAATTAGTATTTTCCCAATGGTATGTGTTGAAGATGGTGAAGATAGCGTTAGATTTGAACCAGTTGAAACAGACGAAGAATATGACATGATTTCAGAAGTATTAGATACTTTCTACTACGATGAAAGCGAGTAAAAGATGAGAGAAGATAAGATTAGAAGAAGTAGAGAATTAAAGAAAAAAAATAGGAAGAAAAAGTCTATTATTCCTATAATTATTACTTTCTTTGTTATTCTAGGAATTGCGGCCTTATCACTATTTTACTATATGACAACTCCAGTTGATAAGACTAATAATAAAGATATTCCAGTTGAAATTAGAGAAAACTATGGTAGCGCAAAGATTGCTCAAGAATTAAAAGCTAAAGGTTTAATTAAAAACGAGGAAGTTTTTAAAATCTATGCAAGATTACACCCTAATACATCATTTTACGTAGGTAACTTTAATTTAAAACAAAGCATGAGTTTATCTCAAATCATGCAAGAGCTTGGTGCTAAAAATAAAGCGAACTCTGGTAATACATTTGCTTTAATAGAAGGTGATAGTATTCTTAAAATTGCTAAGAATTTAGAGAAGACTAACTTAAGTAGTGATGAGTTTTTAGAGAAAGTTAATGATGCTGAATTTATTAAAAAATTACAGAAACAATTTCCTGAATTAATTACGGATGAAGTTTATGGAAAAGATATTAAATATGCTTTAGAAGGTTATTTATACCCAGCTATTTATGACATAAGTGATAATGAAACCGTAGAGAGCTTAATTACTAAAATGGTTAAGTTAACTAACGAAAAAGTAGTACCATTGTACAAGAAAAATAATAAGACTTGGAAAATAAATGGACAAGATAAACAAATTTCTATTCATGATTATATGACAATGGCAAGTATTCTTGAAAAAGAATCTACGAAATCAGATGAGAATAAACTTATTGCAAGTGTATTCTTAAATAGATTAGCTCAAGGGATGAAATTACAGACTGACCCTTCAGCCAACTATGCAGCTGATAAGTTAACAGGAGCTCCAACACAGGCAGAATTGTCATTAAATTCACCTTATAATACATATGCTGTTATTGGTTTACCGCCAGGACCGATTTCATCGATTGGATCTGCGTCTTATGAAGCTTTAAATAATGCTGAGAATACAGACTATTTATACTTCTTACATGCTACTAAAGATGGAAAAGCTTATTTCTCAAAAACTTATCCAGAGCATGAAGAATTAGCTAAACAACATATCGAAGGTTATATTCCAGCTGGAAGCTAACTAATATATTAAATTCAATATTAATGTCAATTTTGTTTGAATTAATTTTAAACTACAATTGATAAGATAAGTGACGACTTGTAAATTAGATTTACGAGTCGTTACTTTTATATTAGGATTGCTAGTATTGAATTAATGCGCATTATGAGGTAAAATTAATTGTAAGATTAAAATTTAGGAGTTTTTATGCAACAGTATTTTATAAATGAAGATTTGAATGTTGAATCAACATATGAATTGTCTAAAGATGACAGTAATCATATTGTAAGAATTATGAGAAAGAAAATAGAAGATAAGGTATATGTTGTATTTAATAATGAAGTTAAATACATTTGTACAATTGTTGATAATAATGTGGACAAAGTTCTTATTACTCCGTACGAACAAGTAATAGGTACTAATGAATTATCAACCAAAATAACAGTGGCTATTCCGCCATTAAAAAATGATAAGATTGAATATCTAATGCAAAAATTAACTGAATTAGGTGTTAGTAATATAGTGCTATTTAATTCTGAGAGAAATGTCGCTAAGGTAAAGAAAGATAAGGTAGATTCTAAATTAAATAGATGGAATAAAATCGTAAAAGAGGCTGCTGAGCAGTCAAAGAGAAATATAATTCCTGATATCACATATGTTGATAGTTTAAAAGATTTAATTGCATTTTCTGAAAAATTTAATCATAAAGTTGTAGCTTATGAGAAGGAATCAGTAAATGAGGAAAATATCAACTTGAAAAATTTATTACACTCTGATTTAAGAAATAAAGAGGTTATAGCAGTGTTTGGAAGTGAAGGTGGACTTTCTGAACAAGAGGTTGATTTTTTAACTGTAAATAAATTTGATGTGATAGGATTAGGTAAGAGAATACTAAGAGCTGAAACAGCACCACTATATTTTGTTAGTTGCGTTGCATATTTTAGTGAATTTAATTAAAGGAGTTAAATTATGAGTGTTGAATTAAATTTAACAGCAAAGGAAATTTATGAAAAAGAGTTTAGAAAAAGTAGAGTTAAAGGATATAGTGAAGAAGATGTTAATGATTATTTAGATTTAATAATAGAAGACTATATGAAGTTAGATAAACTTATGACTAGACTTAAAGAATTAGAAATAGAAAATCAAAACTTAAAAATTAAAATAGAAGCTTTAAAAAATACAAGTCGTGAAGACAAACCTGTTCAGGTAACAAACTTAGATATCTTAAAAAGGTTATCGAAACTTGAAACAGCGGTTTTTGGAACAAATAATGTTGATCATGACTTATATTAATTATGTTTAGAGGAGAATTCCATGAATATTTTATTAATAGTTTCAGGGGGGATTGCAGCATATAAATCAATTGATTTATGCAGTTCTCTTGTGAAGCAGGGTAATAATGTTAAAGTAATACTTACAAAAAATGCTGAAAATTTTGTTACACAGTTACCTTTTCAAACTTTAACAAAAAATAGAGTTTATACTAGTACTTTTGAAGAGATAGACGAGAATGAAATACAACATATAGATTTAACGAAGTGGGCGGAGAGAATAATTGTAGCACCAGCTACAGCTAATCTAATTTCGAAATTCGCAAATGGAATTGCAGATGACTTGGCTACTTCATTAATGCTGGCGGTGAGAGATGTGACTAAAGTTTATATTGTTCCTGCAATGAATACATTTATGTATAGAAATCCAATTATCCAAGATAATATGAATAGATTAACTAAACTTGGTTTCAATTTTGTGGAACCTGATAGTGGGCTTTTAGCGTGTGGAGATGTAGGAGAAGGTAAATTTCCGTCTATCGAAAAAATTGAACGTTCTGTATTTCAAGAAGTTGACCAGGATTTAAAAGGTAAAAAGGTGTTGGTAACTGCAGGACCTACAAAAGAATTCATCGATCCATTTAGATGCTTAACTAATCCCTCTACAGGGAAAATGGGTATCTCTCTTGCAAATGAATGTGCAAGAAGGGGAGCAGAAGTAATATTAGTATCTAGCGTTGATAATGATACTATAAGCAGTAAAGTAAAAAAAATAAAAATCACTAGTACAAATGATATGTTTGAAGTGGTGAAAAATAATTTTAAAGATTGTGATTTTATTATAAAAGCAGCAGCTGTTTCAGATTATACACCCATACAAGTTTTCGATAAAAAAGTGAAAAAACAAGAAGGAAATTTAACAATTGAATTTCAAAGAACACAAGATATTCTAAAATATGTTGGAGATAATAAAACAGATAAACAAAAAGTTGTTGGGTTCGCTGCGGAAACAAATAATTTGATAGAGTACGCGAAAGAAAAGATAGTTAAGAAAAATCTCGATTTTATTGTTGCTAATGATATATCTAAAAAAGACATAGGTTTTGGTAGTGATGATAATGAGGTCTATGTTATAGATAGACATGATAATATTAAGAAAATTGATAAGAACAGTAAAAGTAATATAGCAAAAGCTATAATTGATGAAATATCAAAATAGATGAACTTTAATTTGAAGGAGGTGAGATTATGTATGCTGAGGTAATAATTGATGTAAATAATCATAATGTTAATCAAGTTTATTCTTATCTTGTACCTGAGGAGTTTAAAGACAGGGATATTGTAGGATATAGAGTCGAGGTTCCTTTTGGAACAAGAACGGTTCAAGGATATATAGTAGATACTAGAATAGAACATTCAGAAGTAGAAGCAACGAATAAGTTTAAATACATTAAAAAACTAAAAGACGATTTTCCAATATTAACTAAAGAAATGATTTTATTATCAAAAGTAATGGCTGATGAACTTTTTTGTACAAGAATACAGGCCATTGAAACAATTGTTCCGACTAGTTTAAAGAATAAGTATGTTGAATACTATGAGCTACTTGATGCTAATAAAACATTACTTTTAGATTATGCAAAACACTTCAATACGGATAACTTAATTGAAAAGAATAAATTTGAGAAGTTATTTTCAATTGAACAAATAGGATACTTAATCTCACTAAAAGCAATTAGACTGATAAGTAGAATTAAAGAAATTAAAAACAACGAAACCGAAGAGTTCTTTGTGTTAGACAAATATAAAGATGTTAAATTAACGAAAAAACAAAAAGAATTAGTCGACTATTTAATTACTAATGAAAAAATAAAGAAATCAAAGGTTAAAGATGAACTTAATATAGGTAGCTCTGTTACGAAAAAACTACTTGAAAAGAATGTAATTAGAGTTATTGAAGAAGATGTTAAACATGATATAAATACATCTATACTAGAAAATAATACGAAGCTAAGTGAACATCAACAAAAAGTTTATGACAGGATTAGCGAGAATTTTGATAGTAAAAAGTTCAATGAGTATCTTTTACATGGTGTTACAGGTGCTGGGAAAACAGAGATTTATATAAAACTTGTTGAAGCGATTATTGAAAAAGGGAAAGACGCTATAATATTAGTTCCTGAGATAATATTAACACCGCAAATTGAAAAGAAATTTAGAAAAGTATTTAGCGATAATATAGCGGTTATACATTCTAGATTAAATGCAAAAGAAAAGTACAATGAGTGGAAAAAAATTCGAGATGGTAAAGTTAAAATATGCTTAGGTACTCGTTCAGCAGTTTTTGCACCGTTTAATAATCTAGGTATTATTATCATTGATGAAGAGCATGAAAATAGTTATAAACAGACTGAGTCACCAAGGTATGATGCGAAGGATATTGCTAAAAAACGTGGAATCTATAATAAATCTACAGTAGTATATGCTAGTGCAACACCTTCGGTTGATCTATATTATAATTTTGAAAAGAATAATACTAACAAGTTATTAAAACTTACCCATAGGTTTAATAATAAATTACCGATGATAAATATAGTTCATACCGAAGAAAAAGAAGATGTTATTGCTAGTGAATTACTTACTAAGATAAAAGAAAAGATAGAGAAAAAGGAACAAGTACTCTTATTAATGAATAAGCGTGGATATACTAACTTTATTCGTTGTTTTTCATGTGGACATTTATATAAATGTGAAAATTGTGATATAAGCTTAAATTATCATAAGCATGATAATTCATTACATTGTCATTTTTGTGGATATCAGAAGAAAATTTCTAATATACCTAAGTGTTGTGAACAGCCAGAATTAGTGTCAGGGAATTATGGAATACAGCGTGTTGAAGAGTATCTGTATCAAAATATACCAGATGTTAGGATTACAAGGATGGACTCTGACACCACTAGTAGAAAAGGGTCATATGAAAGGTTGCTTACTGATTTTAAAAATCATAAGTCTGATATTCTATTAGGAACGCAGATGATCTCCAAAGGACTAGATTTCCCAAATATTACTTTAGTTGGTGTATTATCTATTGATAATATGATAGCACTACCTAGTTTTAAAGCAAATGAAAAATTATTCCAATTACTAGTTCAAACTGCTGGTAGGGCTGGACGTAGTGAGAAAGAAGGGGAAGTTGTCTTTCAAACTAATATAGCTAGTAATATACTAGATTTTGCAATTGAGCATAGCTATGAGAAATTTTATAAATATGAACTTAACAGAAGAAAGTTAATAGACTATCCACCGTTTTGTAAAATCTCTTTTATAACTATAAAAGGGTATGATGAACAAAAGACGGAACGTGTTGCTAAGATGATTTTTGATTTTATTAGTAAGAAGCAAACTAATTTATCAATATTAGGACCTAATAAGAGTTTATTTTATAAAATAAATAATGAATATAAATTCAATATTGTGATAAGATACCAAGATGAAGATTATAATAAGCTTTATCCTTTACTAAAGTATATTAATGATTATTTTGCCGAAAGCTTTTCTAGAGAGAAAATTACTATAACGATTGATAATTCTGCACTGGATTATATGTAAATAATTCAAATTAATTTGCATTAAAAATTAATCAGAGAATATAAAATAAATTTAAATAAATCAGCTCAAAATAGTTTTAATTTGAGTTGATTTTATTTTTTAAAAAAGCGGTAAAAATTTGAAAAAAACGCGATTTTATCGTATAATATAGTGATGTAGATTTATATTTAATGACTGGAGGAAGATTGTGGAAATAGAACAAGTTATAAAGATTTCACAACTCTATGATTTTTACTCTGAATTACTTAGTGATAAACAAAAACAGTATTTAGATGACTATTATTTTAATGATTTATCGCTAACAGAGATTTCTGAGAATTATAATATATCAAAACAAGCTGTATCTAATAATATTAAGAGAACAATATTAGAATTAGAACAGTTTGAAGAGAAGTTAAATTTAATTAAATTGAACAATCAGAGATTGTTTTTACTAAATGAGATAAAAAAATCAACTACTGATACAGAAGTACTAACGTATGTTGAAGAATTGATAAAACTAGAAAATTAGGAGAGCTTGTATGGCATTTGAGAATTTATCAGAAAGATTACAAAATACAATAGCTAAACTTACTGGAAAAGGTAAAGTTTCAGAAGCGGATGTAAAAGAAATGATGCGTGAAGTTAGGTTAGCTTTATTAGAAGCGGACGTTAACTTCAAAGTTGTAAAAGAATTTGTAAAGAAAATAAGTGAAAGAGCAGTTGGAACAGAGGTTATGAAATCTCTTACTCCGGCACAACAAGTAGTAAAAATTGTAAATGAAGAATTAGTTGAATTATTAGGTGGTTCTAATGTTGAATTAACCCAAGGTGGAAAAATTACTACTGTTATGATGGTTGGTCTTCAAGGGGCTGGTAAAACAACAACAGCAGGGAAATTAGCACTAAAAGTCAAAAAGACTATGAAGAAAAAACCGCTTCTTATCGCTGCTGACGTTTATAGACCTGCTGCAGTTCAACAATTAAAAACACTAGGTAAACAACTAGATATCGAAGTATTCTATGTAGATAAAGATCCAGTGGATATAGTTAAGGATGGATTAGCGTTTGCTAAGGAAAATTACTTTAATTATGTAATTATCGATACAGCAGGACGTTTACACATTGATGAATTATTAATGGATGAATTAAAAAATATTAAAACTGCTACTACACCAGATGAAATCTTACTTGTTGTCGATTCTATGATAGGGCAAGAAGCAGTTAATATTGCAACTTCATTTGATGAACAACTTGACATTACTGGTTTAGTATTAACTAAGTTAGATGGTGATACACGTGGTGGTGCTGCACTATCTATTAAGTCTATTACAGGTAAACCAATTAAGTTAGTCGGTATGGGTGAAAAAATGAATGACCTTGAGTTATTCCATCCAGAACGTATGGCATCTCGTATTTTAGGTATGGGTGACGTACTTACATTAATTGAAAAAGCTCAAGCTTCTATCGATGAAGATGAAGCAAAAAAAATGCAGGAAAAGATTCTTAATCAAAGTTTTACTTTTGAAGATTTCTTGACTCAATTAGAACAAGTTAAAAAATTAGGTAGTCTTAAAGACATACTTGGAATGATTCCGGGAATGGGTAAACTAAAAAATATGAATTTAGATGCAGTTGATGAAAAACAATTTGTCTATATTGAAGCTATTATTAAGTCGATGACAATTGAAGAAAGACAAAATCCTGATATTATAAATGTACCACGTAGAAAACGTATCGCACAAGGTAGTGGGCGTCCTCTTAACGAGGTTCATAAACTTATCAAACAGTTCGAAGAAATGAGAAAAATGATGAAACAATTCGGTGGGCTTATGAATGATAAATCTAAAAGAAAGGGTCTTGGAAGAATGTTTGGCGGCAAACTTCCATTCTAGTTAATTATGAATAATATAGTTTTATTCCAACCAGAGATTCCAGCTAATACAGGAAATATTGCACGTACGTGTGTTGGGACTAATACAAGATTACATTTAATTAGACCGCTAGGGTTCTCAATTGACGATAAACACGTAAAAAGAGCTGGTTTAGATTATTGGGAACATCTAGATTTAGTTGTTTGGGATAGTTTTGATGAATTTTTAGAAGCAACTAATGATAAGCACTATTATCTTATAACTAAATTTGGAACAAAAAATTATTGTGATTTTGATTTTTCAAATGAAGATAATGAAGATATCTATTTTATTTTTGGTAGAGAGACAAAAGGTTTACCAAAGGAATTTAGAGAGAAATATAGTGAACAGGCATTACGTATTCCAATGAGCGAAAATGTTCGTTCCCTAAACTTGTCTAATACAGCAGCGTTAATAATTTACGAAGCTTTAAGACAACAAAATTTTAATAAATTAAAATAGTAAGTGAGGGGAGAATTTAGGGTTTTTGTCTAGAATTATCCCCTCTCAATAAGAATATATAAGGAGAAAATCATGACATTTGTTGAAATTATAGATGATAATAACTTAGTAGAAGATAGTACAAAAGATATGTTACTAAAACTATTAGATTGTGCTGCTGAGTATGAAGGTGTTGATACTGAGATTACTGAAATGTCGTTATCATTTGTTAGTAAAGAAGAAATACAAGAAATTAATCGTGATTATAGAGGAAAAGATGTTCCTACCGATGTGATTTCTTTTGCTTTAAATGATGAGGTAGAAGATGAAATCGATATAATTGGTCTTGAAGATGAGATTAATTCTATTGGTGATGTAATTATCTGTGTTGATATTGCTCATGAACAAGCAAAAGAGTATGAACATAGTTTTGATAGAGAAATAGGTTTTCTTGCAGTACATGGATTTTTACACTTACTAGGTTATGACCACATGACTGAAGAAGATGAAAAAGAAATGTTTGGTAAACAAGATGAGATTCTTGAGAAGTTTGGTTTAAGGAGATAAGCATGTTTGAAGAACAAATTAAAACGGGATTTGTCACTATTATAGGTAGACCTAATGCTGGTAAATCTACGTTATTAAACAATATATTACAACAAAAAATAGCAATAATGTCAGATAAACCACAAACAACACGTAACATTATAAATGGTGTTTATACTGATAATGATTCACAAATTGTCTTTATTGATACACCTGGTATTCACAAGCCAAAACATAGACTTGGTGATTACATGATGAAACTTGCTAGTAGTGCAATTCAAGAGTCAGAGATAGTTTACCTAATTATAAATGCGAGTGAGAAGTTTGGTCCTGGTGATCAACATTTAATAAACATAGTTAAGGAATTAAAAGTCCCAACATTTTTATTAATTAATAAAATCGATTTAATCACACCTGAACAACTTATTCAGATTATTGAATTTTATAAAGATTTATATGATTTTGTTGAGATTGTTCCTATTTCAGCATTAAAGTCAATAAATGTTGATAATCTATTAAATACAACAAAAAAATACTTACAACCAAGTTTCAAAATGTATCCTGATGATGTAATTACTGATTCTCCAGAGTATTTTGTTATTTCAGAATTCATTAGAGAGAAAGTATTACAGTTAACAGAGCAAGAAATTCCTCATTCAATTGCTGTTGTAATTGATAGAATAGAGAAGCAACCAGGGAAAAAGAAAAATATCATCGCTACAATTGTTGTTGAAAGAAAATCACAAAAAGGTATGATTATTGGAAAACAAGGTAAGATGATAAAAGAAATCGGTTCTAGAGCAAGAAAAGATATAGAAGTTCTTCTAGGAGAGAAAGTATTTTTAGAGCTTTGGGTTAAAGTGATCGATAACTGGAGATCAAAACCAAACCAAATCCGTGACCTTGGCTATAGGGATGATATCTTTGACTAATAGAAACTTTGTTACAGGAATTATTATAAAAAAAATAAGATATAGAGATTACCATGAAATACTACATGTTTTAACTGAGCAAGGAAATATAGAAAGTTTTTTTTATGAAAATGTCCACAAAAGTAAGAAAAAAATTAAGGTGAGTACACCATATGAAGTATCAATTAATTTTTTTCCTACTAGCGGTATGAACAAAATTACAAATCTTGAAATTGAAAATACATATACAAATATTGTATATGACATATTAAAAAACAGTTATGTTGCTAATATGTTGGAATATGTTAATTTAATAAATGACGATACTTTTAATATGTATAAGTTATTAAAATTATGTTTAAAAAATATAGAAAATGATGTTTCTGAAAAACTTGTTTTAATATATTTTTTGTGTCAAATTTTAAAAGGTCAGGGTTTTATGTTTAAATATCAAAAAACAGATCAAACTTATGTAGGTTATAGCTTTTTAAAAAATAGCTTTGTTGATAAGTTTAATATAGATCATAGTATATATGGTCTTAGTGATTCACTAGTGAAACTTACATACTATATGACTGTTAAAAATATTGACTTTTTAGAAAGTTTGGAAATAGAAAACAAAGATTTAATTCGATTATTCTCATTTTTAAATATGGTATTTAAAGAATTTGTAGGAATAGAAACTAAATCTTATACTAAAATATTAGAACTAGAGGAGATGCTTGGTTCTAATTAAGAAAGAGGCCATATATGAATAATGCAATAGGAGTATTTGATAGTGGAGTAGGTGGACTAACAGTTGCTCGTGAGATTATGAGACAGTTACCAAACGAAACTATTTATTATTTCGGTGATGTTAAAAATTGCCCTTATGGTGATAAAACAAAGGAAGAAATAATAAAAAATACGGATAGAGCAGTAAAATTCTTAATAGATAAGGGAGTAAAGTTAGTTGTTTTAGCATGTAATACTGCAACAGCTGCGGCACTAGATTATCTGCAAAGTAAATATGAAGTACCAATTATTGGTGTTGTTCAACCAGGAGCGAGACGAGCTATACAAGCAACAGAGAATAATAAAGTACTAGTATTAGGAACAAAGTTTACAGCAAATTCAAAAGTATATGATATAGAAATTGAAAATATCAATTCTGATATTATAGTTTTTGATAAGGCTTGTCCAGCTTTTGTACCCTTTATTGAATCAGAGGGAAATCTTGATAATGAAGCTACTAAGAATTTAATAACGGAAACCTTAGGTAATACTAACACGCTTGGTGTTGATACTGTCGTTCTTGGATGTACTCATTATCCTATATTGAAGAAAGATATAGAAGAGTATTATGGTGATAATATTAAAGTTATTTCTTCAGGGAGAGAAGCAGCGCGTGAAGTAAGTACTGTTTTAGGATATGCAAAATTACATCAGAAAAAGTTAAATAAAAAAGAACACAGATTCTTTATTTCACAAGAAAGTGAAAATTTTAATAGTATTGCTTCAAAATGGTTAAATAAAGATATTAATGCAGAAGTAGTTGAAGTATAGGAGTGATAAAATGAAAGAATTAATTTTAGCATCGAATAATGCACACAAAGTTGAAGAAATTAAAAGTATATTGAGTGATTATAATATTCTAACATTAAAAGATATTAATTTTACTGAAGAAATCATTGAAGATGGGACAACTTTTGAGGAAAATGCTTTGATCAAAGCAAGAACAATCTCAAAATATTCAGGGAAAACTGCAATAGCAGATGATAGTGGACTTAGTGTTGATCTTTTAGATGGTCGCCCTGGAGTTTATTCAGCAAGATATTCAAAAGAACAAACTGATTCAAAAAATATAGAGAAAGTTTTATCTGAATTAGATGGTAAGAAATCAAATGCTAAGTTTGTATCAGTTATAGCGTTAGTTAAACCAGATGGTACAGAATTTACTTTTAGAGGAGAATGTCACGGTGAAATTATCTCTGAACAAAGAGGTAATAATGGCTTTGGATACGATCCTATATTCTATGTTCCTAGTTTAGATAAAACATTTGCAGAATTAAGTTCTGAAGAAAAAAATAGTATCAGTCATAGAAAAGAATCGTTGGAAAAATTTTCTAATTTCTTGAAAGAAGAAAATAATGAAAACTAAAATAATACGAGAAGATTGTATTGCCTGTGGTAATTGCAATGCGATATGCCCTGATGTATATGATTATGATGAAGATGGAATAGCATATTGCATTATTGACGATAATAATATGACTGAAGAAGTTGCTGAAAAGTATCGTAGTTTAGTCTTAGAAGCAAAAGATAATTGTCCTACAGAGGCAGTTTTTGTAGAAGAAGACTAGAAAGGAGAGAAGATTGAGCAATAAAAAGACAAAAAGTACAAAAAAAACAAGTAAAACCAATAAAAATAAGAAAACCACTAAGGTTAGTGGAAAAAAGACAAGTGTAAAGAAAGCTCCAAAGAAAAATGTTATTCCCGTTTTGCCTAAAGAAGCCTATCGTGGATTATATTTTGTAATTTCTGTTCTTATAGTAATTTTATCTGTTTTACAAATGGGATTTGTTGGTAGATTCTTTGATACACTTTTTAAATATTTATTCGGAAGTTTTAGTTATCTTATCTATATAATAATAGTTGCAACTCCAATATATTATATTATGAATAAAAAACTAAAAACTCCAGCAATTATAGTAATCTTATTAATTTTAGTAGATTTTCTATTCCAATTAATTTACATTGGAAATAGTGATTATAATTTATTAAGTTTTAACGATATTTATAATAATAGAGTTAGTTCATATGGGGGAGGATTATTATCATATTATCCTGTTAAATTCTTAATTTATTTATTATCTTACTATGGTTCATTATTAGTGACAATATCAGCTATTATAACAGTTATATTCTTATATTTTAATATTAATCATAGGGAGTTAGTCTTAAGGATTAAACATCATATAGTTAATGCATTTGATAAAAATGAATATGTAGAAGATACATTAGATGATTATCAAGAGGAAGATGATATTATTTATGATGAATATAATTCGACTGATATTAATAGAGAAAACTCTAATGAACAAAGATATAATAAAATTAAAGATAAAGATTTAGTTGTTGATATAAGAGAATTCAAAGAAGACGAAGAATTTTATGACGAGGAAGTTGTACAACGTCCTTCTAGAAAACAACCTAAGTTAAATAAAGAGCATATTACTGTTGAAGAAGAAACGGTTAATGACGTAGTTTCGGAAGAGTCATATGATAATTATCAACTTCCACCAGTTACACTATTGAATAATCCAGTTAAGAAACAAACTATTACTAAAGGTGATGTAGTAGAGAAATCAAAAATTCTTCAAAGTACATTTAATAACTTTGGTATTGAGGTTAAAATTGTTAAAGCAATAGTAGGACCATCGATTACACAGTTCCAAATATTACCAACTCCTGGAACTAAAGTTAGTAAAATAGTAAACTTGAGTAATGATATAGCATTAAATCTAGCAGCCAAAGATGTACGTATTGAAGCACCAATTCCTGGTAAATCATTAATAGGTATAGAAATACCGAATACGGTAAATGAGCTAGTAACGATGAAAGAGGTTTTTGTCAATGATGAAGATAATTCACCCTTATCTGTTGCATTAGGTAAAGATGTATCAGGTGAATCGATATTCACGAGAATTGATAAAACGCCTCACCTATTAATAGCAGGTTCTACAGGAAGTGGTAAGTCAGTTTGTGTAAATACGATAATTACAAGTATATTATTAAAAAATAAACCAGATAAGGTTAAAATGATAATGATCGACCCTAAGATGGTTGAGCTATCAATTTATGATGGTATTCCACACTTACTTACTTCTGTTGTTACAGATCCTGTAAAAGCAGCCGATGTTCTTCATAAAGTTGTTCTTGAAATGGAAAACAGGTACAGAGAGTTTGCAAGAGCTAGAGTAAGAAATATGGAAGGTTATAACAAAATTGCTGCAAAAGATCCAGACTATAAAGAACTTCCATATATAGTAGTTATTATAGATGAGTTAGCTGATTTAATGATGGTATCTTCTAAAGAAGTAGAAGAGTCAATTGCTCGAATAGCACAAAAAGCTAGGGCGGCTGGTATACATATGATAATAGCAACTCAAAGACCATCAGTTGATGTAATTACAGGGGTTATTAAAACTAACATTCCTTCAAGAATTGCGTTTGCGGTAAGTTCTAGTATTGATTCAAGAACTATTCTTGATAAATCAGGTGCAGAAACATTACTTGGTAAAGGTGATATGCTTTACTTATCAGCTGATTCAAGTAAACCTGTTCGTGTACAAGGAGCTTTCTTATCTGATGAAGAAGTAGAGAAAGTAGTCGACTTTGTTAAGAGTCAGTCAGAAGCACAGTACGATCCAAATATGACTCCAAGTGAAGTAAGTTCACAAAATGGAGGCTCATCAGGAGAAGATGTAGATCCGTTATATAAAGAGGTACTACTATTTATAGCTAAAACACAGAAAGCTTCTGCTTCGTTATTACAAAGGAGATTTAAAATTGGTTATAATAGAGCAGCAAGAATAATAGATATGCTAGAAGAAGATGGGTACATTGGACCTGTAGATGGAAGTAAACCTAGAAAAGTATTTTTAGAGAAAGAATACGCAGAAGATTATGAATAAAAACAAAACATTAGTTTACGTAAGTTAATTTATGTAAACTAATACTAAATTAGAGGTGAATAAAAGTGAAAAAAAATAGTAAATTATTAATAGGATTACTAACTATAGTAATTTTAGCAGTTATTGGATTATCTGCTTATGCATACCAAAAGCAACAAGCACTTAATAATAATAAACCAAAAGTTGAAAAGAAAAAAGAAGATTCTAAATTAGAGAAATTAATAAAAGAAACAGTTTCTAAATTTGATAAAGAGAATGATTTAAATAAAAAAATTGAAATATTTAAATCAATTCTTGATAAAAAGGATGAAGTAGCAAAAGAAAACAAAGATAAGCTAAACAGTGAGTATAATGACGCAATTAAAAACATGCGTGAAAAACTAAATAACGCTGTTAAGGATAAAATTAAAAATGCTTCATTAAATGATGAAGATAAGAAAAATTCTGAAAAAGTGGACTCTGTTAAGAAAGAGTTAAATGACTTACAATCTACTCTTGAAAAAGAAAAATCAGTTTTATTTGAAAAAGAAGAAGATTATAATTCTATCGCTCAGAGTATTAAAGATGCATTAACAGCTTTAGAGGCTCCTAAAACTACAGAATCTAATCAATCACAACAACAGCAGGAAACACAAACTCAAGCACATGCTAGTACAGAAGCAGCTGAAACACCAACTCCTCAACAACCTGCAAATACGTATACACCAAGCTATAGTAATAGTAGTAACTCTTCAAGTTATAGTTCTAATAGTAATACTTCTACTGAGACTAGTAGACCAAGTGCACCATCAAATAATACAGCAACTACTGGAACACCAACTAACAGTGGAGCTACTACAATTCCAGTAGCACCAACTACACCAGCAGCGCCAGCAGGGATAGAAGCTACGGGAAATGGAGAATAACCATATTAAAATACAGGATAAATCTAATTATCCTGTATTTTTTATTGTAGCATATTATAGAATATGTTATAATTATTAGTGAATTGAATTTATACTTTAAGTTAGAAGGGTAAGTAAAAAATAATGAATCTACCGAATAAAATAACATTATTTAGAACAATATTAATACCTGTATTTATACTATTTTTACTAGTTGATATGGGAGGAAGTATTTCTATTCTCGGAGGAAGAGAAATATCCTTAAATATTTTTATAGCTGCATTAATATTTATATTTGCATCATTTACTGATTTTATTGATGGTTATTTAGCAAGAAAATATAATTTAGTTACAAATATGGGGAAATTCTTAGATCCATTAGCAGATAAACTTCTAGTTGGAAGTGCATTTATTGTTATGGTTGAATTAGGATTAATGCACAGTTGGATGGTAGTTGTTGTTATTGCGAGAGAATTTGCTGTAACTGGTTTAAGACTTTTAGCTGTTGAAAAAGGTGAAGTCATACCTGCTGGTATATTAGGAAAACTAAAGACTATTAGTCAATTAATCGCCATAATTCTTATATTATTAGGAAATCCTATTTTTAATACTGTTGGATTTAAACTAGATTATATTCTATTATGGATATCAGTAATTTTAACGATACTATCTGGAATTGAGTATTTCAAAAACTCATTACACGTATTCAAATAATGTTAGTGATAGGTTCAACCTATCCTAGCATTTTTGTTTTTTTGGAGGTGTTTTTTATAAATGAATAAAATATTGAGAGATGAGGAGTTTAAAAAGAAATTTCCTATAGAACTTGTTAAGCATAATAGTGAGTGGGTACATTGGTATGAAGGTAAAAAGAAAAGTTTACTAGCTAAACTTGAAAAACATAAAGTAAGTTTATATCACATAGGTAGTACAGCTATTCCAAATATATATTCAAAGGATATAATAGATATAATTTTAGAAATCAATGAAAGTAATGATTTTGATAGTATAATTGATATACTGAATCCTGAGTGGGAACTACGTTGGAAAGAAGAGGATAGAGCTTTTCTAGTTAAAGGATATGGTGATGATGGTTTTCTAGATAAAGTATACCATCTACATGTAAGAAAAAAAGGTGATATTGAAGAAGTTAAGTTTAGAGATGTTTTAATAGAAAATCCGAAATTAGCAAAACAATATGAAAGATTAAAATTAGATTTAGAAACAACATATAAGTATGATAGAGAAGGATATACAGCTGGTAAAACGAAATTAATAAAAGATATTATAAAAGAATATGGTTTACATAAATAATTATATGTAAACCATATTCTTTATTTTACTTCTTTTTTATTGAAGTACTTAACTAACCCTTGAATTGCAACTATTGACCAGACACCTTCAAGTAAAACAAATCCCCATTGTTTTCCTATAAATGCGTCTATTCCAAGAATTAAAGCACCAATAGCATTTAGTAGTAGATAGTTAAGTGAAGTTGTTTTAAGTTTTCCTAATTGACTAAATACAAATCCTATAAGAATTAGTAATGATCCTATAACTTGAACAATAATACCCATTATTACCTCCATAAAAATTAATAACTTTTATATTTTACCTCAATTGGAGATATATTTCAATACTAATCATCTAGTTTATCAATGTTTTGTTTAATAATCTTTTTTGATTCATTAATGTATAGCATTGATGTGTCACTATTTGAATGGCCCATTTGTGTCATAATTATAGGTATATTCCCATTTGTTTTTAGAGCTAGTTTTGTACCGTAACTATGTCTTAATTTATGAGGTGACATTGGAACATTAAAGGCATCTGTATACTTCATCACTAATTTTTGAATAGCTCTTATTGATAGTCCAGTTTTATTTTTACTAATAAATACATAATCTTCTCTATTAAGTTTAAAAGGTAGGGAAGTAATGTATTCATTTAGTCTATCTAAAGCAGATTTAGTAATTATAACTGTATCGACCTTATTACCTTTTCTGATAACATTAATCTCACTATTTAGAAAATCAATATCTTTTACTTTAAGATTAGCAAGTTCATTAACACGAATTCCACTCTTTAAAAAAAGTGTAAGTATCGCTAAATCCCTTGCTTTATCTCTTAAGAAAAATGATTTACCGTGATTAGACAAAGTCTTTTCATATTCGAATTCAACATACTGTAAGAATTCTTCGTCTTGAGAATCTAAAAATATCTTTTCTGATATTTTCTTTGATCTTGAAGATAATGTTTCTTTAACACGGTTAATAGGGATTTTAAGCATAACATTTCTTTCGAAATAAGCTTTACCTTGCTCAGTTTCGCTTGTTACTGTAAGGAACTTATAAAGTGATCTCATAGCAGCTTTATAGTTATTTATAGTAGTTTGACTACGGTATTTACCATTAACTTGTTCACGAGATAGACTCTTGAAATAACTTTCCATTTCTTTTTTTGAAATATTTTCTAATGTAGAAAGACTAACATCCTTAATAAGTTCAGCATCAGATATAGTTTCTCTGATAGTCCAATTTAAAAAGTTCTTATATGTTTCTAGATATCTATGTAACGTTAATGGAGATAAATTGTCATAATATGTATCAATAAAATCTTCTATGTAGTCAGGAAATTCTGGAAGTATTTTGTTAATCTTTTGTTTATAATAATCGCGTTGATTCATTGGTATTACTACATTCTCCTTTAATTTGTAAATTATACATATAATATGTATTATGCGAACAATTATATTATATCATATTTAACTGATTCTTTCAATATATGTTTTATCCCCTCATATTTGAATCTTATTATTATTATATAGTTTTATTTAATTCTTACTAATTTGATTTTTATATATTAATGAGACTCAACATATTTTATCTTTATTGGTTCTTGTTGAGTTTGATTAGAAAGATATTTAAATTGTTTTTTTATATTTAAAAAGTACTACGTTTACGTGCTGGAAAATATACTTTACTAAGTAAGGAGCTTTTGGAGTAATTTATTTATTTTCAACTATATAATTATTATGATTATTTAGTTTCAGTTTCTTCACAAAAATATCACCTATTTAAACGCCGTATAAGCGTCCTAAAATTATTTTTTGTATAATTATTCCAAAAAGGACCAAAAACGCTCAGAATTGATTTAAATGCCCATTTTGATATTTTTTATAATTTTTCTATTATTTTTTTGTAATCTAATGTAAAAAGCTACCTAAGTTTCCTTAGATAGCTTAAAGTTTATCGCTTAATTATACACGCTCAACTTTTCCAGATTTTAAAGCTCTAGCAGAAACCCAAACTTTTTTAGGTTGTCCGTCTACTAAAATTGTTACTTTTTGTAGATTAGCTTTGAATTTTCTTTTATTTGCGTTCATTGCGTGTGAACGAGTATTTCCTGAACGAGCTTTACGTCCAGTTACGTAACAAACTTTTGCCATGAATTAATCCTCCTTTTGGAAATAGTTTATTCATAACATTTACTACATACACAAGTAATAATATAACATACCTTAACATAAATATCAAGTAAAAACTTTAATTTATAATAATTTTCTTTATGCAAACGATGTTATTATCAATATTATAATAAAGGCTATTACAGAAGATACAGTTGTTCCTATTGTCCAGGTCTTAAAAGTAGTTTTAAAATCTAAATTTAGATATTGTTTAAATAACCAAAATCCAGGATCATTTACATGTGAACAGAACATACTTCCTGCTGTGATGCTTAACATTATAAATACTGGTGAGTAACTTACAGTACTAACTAGTGGTTCGACAATAGCAAGCGTAGTTATTGCTGCTATTGTAGCACTACCTAATGATATTCTCAATATAGCAGCTACTAGGAAGCTAATAACGATTGGCGATAGATTAAGACCATTAGTTAGACTAACAATTTCATCAGTCACTTTAGAATCAACTAATACTTGTTTTAAACCACCTGCAGCACCATTAATTAATAATACCACTGCAATCGTTTTAAGAGATTGGCTTAGTAATGGAACAATTGTTCTTATTCTTAAACCTTTTGTTATCATTAATTCAATAATAGCTATTAATAAACTTATTATTAAAGCAGTAACAGGATTACTTATTATTGTTAAGATACCTTTTATTGCTTCAGATAAATTAGGTATACCTAAAACTATAGTAGGAATCGTAATTAATAGTACCGGTAATAGCATTAATAAGATAGCAAATGTAGTACTCATAGTTTGATTTTCAATTTTTAGAACGCTTATATTCTTTTCATTATTATCTATATTAACTCTTGTTTTTACTAAATTAGAATTAGTTAGTAGTAAACCACCTATAAAAGCTGTAGGTAAAGCAACTATTAATCCGTGGTAGAAAACTTCAGCCATATTTAAGTGAAATGTTTTTACTATTATACTTGGACTTGGATGTGGTGGGAATAAAGCGTGAATAGTTAGTACTCCTATACTTGCAGGAAGAGCAAGATATATCTTATCTAGTTTTAACTCCTTTGCTACTGCAAGAATAATTGGAATTACTAAAATAAAAGCCACATCAAAGAATAAAGAAAAACTTATACACATTCCAGCTATAAGTAAGCCTAATTGGATTCTCTTAACTCCAAATACACTAATCATTTTCTTTGCGGTAATCTCTACTGCACCTAATTCTTCCAATATTTTACCAAACATTGCTCCTAGACCTAATATTAATGATAAATGTCCTAGAAGGGATCCAGTCCCCTTCTCTATTGAATCTATCAATGTATTAGGGGGAAGTCCTAAAAATAATCCTAGAATAATAGCTACTATTAATATTGATAAAAATGGCTCAAAATGTAATTTTGTTATTAAAAATATAAGAGCACTAATACCAATAAATACTAACAATAATTTATAGGAATAATTTCCTAAAAAAAATGCTAATGATGAGTAGACTATTAATCCTAAGATAATAAATATCTTATCTAATTTCATTATATTCTCCTTAATTTTTCATTAGGTAATTATAACATTATTAATATAGAGAAGTAAAGGTAAACGCTTTATAATTTATTTTTTTAGGAGATCAGCAATTTTTTCGAAAGTTCTAGCATTTCGTATAGTAATAGACTTATAGAAACTTTCTTTTATTAGATACTTATGATATGAAGTTTTTAAGTAACTTGTTTCGTTGTATTTACCCCAGAATACGGCGTATTTACCGAAATGGACATCTTCATCTTGCAGAGCCATTTGTTTTATACGAGCTCTCATAATTGAATAGTTTACTTCATTTGTGTAGAATAATACATCTTTTCTATACAAATTGTTAAACCACCAGCTAGGTAAGTTTTCAAGTTCCTCAAGATATTCACTCTGACTAAGTATTACTCTATTAATTTTAAAAGGATAAATATTTAATATCTTTGATATGTTTTGATTAATAGTATCTATGCTATCAGTAGTATCAAATATTATATTTCCACTATTTATATATGAAACAACATTGGTATACCCTAAATGTGAAATCATCTCTTTTAACTCAGCCATTGATACTTTATTCTTTCCACCAACATTAATTCCTCTAAGTAATAGTACATAACGCATAAAAACTTCTCCTTCTTTTAAAAAAACTCTCTATCGTAATAATAGAGAGTTTTAAAATAATTCTTTTATTATGCTCTTGATACGTAAGAACCTTCTGCAGTATTGATAACTAATACGTCTCCTTCTTTAACGAATAGAGGTACTTGTAAAGTGTATCCAGTTTCAACTGTAGCAGCTTTAGTAGCTCCTTGTGCAGTATCACCTTTAACTCCAGGTTCTGTTTCAGTTACAGTAAGTTCTACTGTTGTTGGTAAGTCAATTCCTAAGATTTCATCACCAAACATTAAGATTGAAACTTCCATGTTTTCTTTTAAGAAGTTTAATTCATATTCTAATTGTGCTTCAGGTACTTCGATTTGCTCGTAAGTAGCGTTATCCATAAATACATATGCTTCACCAGTTGAGTAAAGGTATGACATTTTTTGGTTGTTGATTTGAGCTTTTGCAACTTTTTCACCAGCTCTGAAAGTTTTATCGTTAACAGCACCAGTACGCATATTTCTTAATTTAGAACGTACGAATGCAGCTCCTTTACCAGGTTTAACGTGTTGGAATTCCATTACTTTCCAAATGTTTCCATCAACTTCGATAGTAACTCCAGTTTTAAAATCATTAACTGATATCATTATTGTATTTCTCCTTTAAATTGTACTAATATTATTATAAATAAATTTTTTTTTAAAATCAAGGTAAAAACTAATAAATTTAGTGTAATTTATATAAAGAATAGTAATTAATCTATTTTAGTTTACATAAGTATATTTACGTAAACTAAAATTATTTACTTTCAATTACAGCTTCTACCATGTAGATTCTATTACCTTTTTTAATAAACTTATCTTCATATTCAGTATGAACATTATCTTCTTCATAGACACTATTAGTTAAATCTAGTGAAAGTCTATTAAAAGTAAATCCATATTTAGCATAGCTCATTAAGCTGTATTCGAATAAACCTTGGTTATCAGTTTTTTGAACTATTGTTTTATTTCCATTTAAAATAGCTTCATAACGAGCTAAGAACGTATGGAATGTTAAGCGTCTTTTCTCGTGTCTTGTTTTAGGCCATGGATCAGAAAAGTTTAGATATAGTTGATCAACTTCACCTTCTGCAAAATATTCTAGTAAATCTTCTGCATTTCCTGAAATAAGTTTTAAGTTTTCTCTATGAGTTTCTTCAACTTTGTCTAATAGAAATGTTAAGACAGTTGGTTGTGCCTCCATAGCTATAAAGTTAATGTCAGGGTGTTTTTCAGCAAGTGTATGAATAAACTTACCTTTCCCACTTCCTATTTCTAAGTGAATTGGATTATCATTTCCAAAAATTTCATTCCATTTTCCCTTATTATCCTTTGGTTGTAAAAATACAACTGGACTATTTTCTAGACGCTCTCTAGCATCTGCTCTATTTCGAACTCTCATTCATGCACCTTTCTATTTTAATTCTATTGTTTTATTAAATAATTGTTTGTTTTCTAATACTTTTTCTTTTGAACCTAGAACACAAGTATATGCTTTAGATTTCATGTTTTCAAATTCTATTGCTAATTTTCTTAAATCTTCTACTGTTGTATTTTTTATCTCATTTACAAGTTTATCATAAACTTCAAATGGAGAGTTAGTGATGTATTTGTTTAATGAATATGCAGCTTGTGCACTTGGCGACATTAGTACATCTAATGAATTTAGAGTACCTATAATATATTTATTAAGATCTTTTTCATCTGCATCAATATTAGCTACGTAGTTGTTAATATTGAAATATATTTCTAGAGTTTCTGTTAAGTTTGGATCACGATAAGACCATAAATTAAAATCACCAAAAGCATTAAATATCACTCCAGAACCATAGGCTCCATTTTTAACACGGACATTATTCCATAAATAGTCTAAGCTTAAGATATGTCTTAGTACTAGGTGGGTTCCAGTGTAATCATTTATATTATAACCTACACCAACGTATTGAACTAGTGAATCAAAGTAAAAACCTTCAGAATATCCTTGATCTTCTAATTTAATTTCAAATCCTTTTTGTTTGTCTAATTCGGTAGGATATTTAGTTAAATATGAAGATATAGTTTCTTTGAAGTTAGCGTATTCTTCTTTATTACCGACAAAGTTAACTAATAATCTGGCTTGATTAAAGATCAGATTTGTAACAGTGTATAACTGTTCTTTAATTTTATCACTACTTTGTTCATAGTTGCTTACCAATTCATTTATAAACATGTAGAAATCATATTCTCCGTGATATGAAGCAAGTTTACTTTGAGGATTGTAGAAACCACTAATACGACGTGCTACAAACGCATGTCCAGAATTTTTAAATCTACTTTCAAGCATTAATTTAATTTCTAAGAGAACATTGTATAGTGCTTCTTTATCTTCAAAATCAGCATTAAGTGTAGTTTCATCTAAGATTTTAGCCAGTTCCCCAGCTTTTTCTACTAAATTCTTAGCACTTATTATGAATTTCACTTCACATTCTTCACTCTTATGTTTTCTGAAAACATCTACATAAGAACTAATACCACCAAGATTTGCACCTATTTCTTTTATAACTTCAGCTTCAGTTTTATTTTTTGTATTAAAGTTAAATAATAAATAAGATAATACTGATGCATATTGAAGCTGTTCAACTTCAAAATCACTTATGTCAAATAGTAATTTAGAATATGAAATACCATTTGTTACAGCATCATAATGTGAGAAATTGATACCTTTGTATTCTTCAAAGAAAGTTTTTTCGAATGGATTTTTCAACTCTACTTCTTTAGCATTGACACTTTTAATCTTTTCTAAATCTTCTTTTTTATCAGTACTATTTTGCCATTTTTGAAGTGATTTAGTATTTTGAACAAGGGTTTCTAACTCAGTTTCTGATAAAGTAGCCTTATATTCAACTAAATCTTTTTCCTTATTGTCTTTTTCTAATGTTGGAATTAAGTGCAATACAGCCTGTTTATTGTTTTCAATTAGAAACTGTCTAGCAAGAGTTTCGTATTGTTTATTAGCATAGTTTTCTTGTAAATGAGAAATTACATTGTCTAAATCAAATGCATCTAATATATTATCTTCACTATATAACCATGTTCTTAATAATCTAATAGCATAAGATACACCCTTAGGTGATGAAGTTTTATTAATCTCTTCCTTGATAGAAAAGTTCTTCTTGTTAATTGAAGCTTGAACTTGCTCATAATCAAATCCTTTATCAATAATACCTTTTAATAAAGATTTATATTCTGCATCAAGACTTTCTAATTTATCATCACTTACATATTTAAATATAATTGAGTATACAGTTTCTTTACGATCTTTTTGTACATAACTATATACATCTTCACAAATATTGTTATCAATGAAGTATTTTCTAAATTCTGTATTACTACTTCCAAGAAGAATATCATCTATTATATCGATATTCTCAATTTTACTAAACTCATTACTATCACCAAGAATATAGTTATAAGCTACATATGCTTTATCTTTTACATCTTCATTAAAATATGTACGCTTAACAATATCCGTAGTAAAGTTTTCTTGACGTGATAAGCTATAATCACTATAGTCTTTATAATCGTAATTATCTAGATAACTATCAATATGATTCAGATATTGTTCAACATTTAAATCACCATATAAAAAGATATAGCTGTTGCTTGGGTGATAATTATAATTATAAGTCTCTAAAAATTCTTCTTGTGTAATCGAAGGGATTGCTTCTGGTTTTCCTCCAGAAGAATATTTATAAGAAGTATCACTAAATAGCTGTTCTGTTACATATTGTTCTAGTACTTCATCTACTGATGAATATGCACCTTTCATTTCATTGTAAACTACACCTTTATATATTAGTTCATCTTTTTTATCTTCAAGGTGATAGTGCCATCCTTCTTGGGCAAGAATATTTGGATTGTTTTTTAAGTTTGGATTAAATACTGCATCTAAGTATATATCCATCAATATTTCTAAGTCCTTTTCATTTTTAGACGATACTGGATACATAGTTTTATCAGGAAATGTCATTGCATTTAAAAATGTATTAAAAGAACCTTTAAGTAGTTCTACAAAAGGTTCTTTTACTGGATATTTCGCTGAACCACATAAAACAGAATGTTCTAAAATATGAAAAATACCATTATCATTATAAGGAATAGTTTTAAAACTAATGCTAAAACTTTTGTTTATATCATCATTTTCAAAGAATACTAATCTAGCACGAGTTTTAACATGCTCATAAAGATAAGCATTTGTATTTATATTTTTTAGATATTTCTTTTCTATAAGTTCAAATGTCATATTATTTAATTATTATAGTAGATTACATTTTTAGTAATGTAAGAACGTCATAACCTTGTAGTTTGTCCATACCGTTTAGACCATCTAATTCGATTAAGAACGCAATACCTACTACGATTCCTCCTAATTCTTCTACTAATTTAATAGTTGCTTCAATTGTTCCACCTGTAGCTAATAAATCATCAGTGATTAGAACGCGTTGACCTGGTTTAATTGCATCTTTGTGCATTGTTAAAGTGTTACTTCCGTATTCTAAATCATATTCGTATGAAATAACTTCACGTGGTAATTTATTAGGTTTTCTTACAGGAACGAAACCTATACCTAGTGAGTAAGATACAGGACATCCGATTATGAAACCACGAGCTTCTGGCCCCACTACTACATCAACTTGTTTTTCTTTTGCATAGTTTACAATTTGATCTGTAGCGTACTTATACGCTTCTCCATCTGCCATTAATGTAGTTATATCTTTAAAACTAATTCCTTCTTTTGGCCAATTTGGTACGATTGAAATGTATTTTTCTAAATTCATTTATTTTTATTTTCTCCTAAATGTTTTCTTAACTCAATTATTATACTATAAAATTACAAAATAAGCAATTTATAATACTGTTATTATAAGCTATAAAGAGATAATCCAAATTACTATCTTTATGATTTATTAGTGTGATAAAATAGAATATATAATATTTAACGTGGAGGTTAAAATATGAAATTTACATTCTCAGATTCAGCAATTGAATATATTTTAAAACAAATTAACAAATTTAACGAAAATACATATGATATAATAATAGACTATACAGATGGGAATAGTCCTTATAATGAAAATATAAGTGGTTGTCACTGTCAAGTATACGATAAGTACAGAGTATTAATAGTCAGTAAGAATGATGTAAATATTAAGTGGAGTAAATATGATAAGCAAGTTGAATCAAATCTTGGCTCTGTATTTTTCCCTTCTTATTACGAAATGATGTTTGATAAAAATAATGTTTTTGATTACAAGAATTTTACTCTTAATTTAAAAAGTGAAGCGGGAATAATTGCTGATCAAGTTCAGCTAATTATTAAATTATAATTTAAGTTAATTTTAATAAACTTTGTTACTATAGATTCTAAATATTAACAATGAAAGGAGAATAAATTTGAAGTCATTTCTTAACAGCAGAAAATTAACCTATATTCTATTTTTTGTGTATTTATTCATACTTTCATGGGTAATCGTAGCCAAAATGGATTGGACTTTATTAAAAAGTAGTAATCTTTCTTGGATAAATCATCCACGTGTACTACTTCATCCAGGAATAACATGGAGAACTGTTAATCTAATACCATATAGTTATTTCGATTTTGTGGAGGTACTATTAAATATACTTTTCTTCATACCATTCAGTTTTTACATAAAAATGTTATATCCTAAATCTTCAGGTTTTAGAGCAATAATATTAGGTTTTATGTTGAGTTTAACTTATGAATCAATACAATATGTACTAACTATTGGTTTTCCGGATGTAACAGATTTAATTGATAACACTCTAGGAGCGATTATTGGAGTAATTATTATTAATATTATCTCAGTTATCTTTAGAGAAAAATTAAGAATATATATGAATGTTATATTAATACTTTTTTCTGGATATATTATTCATGATATTCTATATCTTATAATTTAATACAAAAAAACGATAGATTCAAAAATTTAAATCTATCGTTTTTTGTTTTTTATATATAGTAGACTAATCTACTTTATCTTTTTCTTCTAAATCCTAATGTAGCTAGTACTACTCCTAGTAATCCTAATAATGCAGCTCCTGCACTATTCTCAGCTAGACCAGTTTTAGGAAGTATATTGTTTAATCTTTGTGATACAGTATTTTGTGAATTGTCAACTTTACTCTCTGTATTAGATGTGTTATTTAATCCATAAGAAGAATCATCTTTCTTAGCTTCTTTAGCTCTTGAAACAATAGTATATGTACTAAAGTGATCTGTATAGAATGTCAGTTTTCCATCACTGTAAGTGCTTGGAACTTTTTCTAATTTATCGGCATTTACATAGTATACTTCGAATGTTTCGTTATCATTAGCTATTACTGCTACAGTAACCGCTCTAGTTTCTCCATTATTATTAATTACATTTCCTTTATCATCAGTGAAGAATAAATCTAGAGTTTTTACAACATTTAATTTTTCATCAAGATTTTTTACTAACTCTTTTACTTTTTCAACTTTTTGTTCATTAGAATTTTGAGCCACAAATTTTATACCAGTAACATCTTTTTCTTTAAATTGAACTTTAACTTCTTCATCACCAGGTAATTTAGCGATAAGAGTATCAGTTACATTTTTCTTATCATCTACTGAAGGTGTGCTTGGTTGTTCAGAAGGAGACTCTTGAGGTTTCTCAGGAGTTACCTGCGGTTTATCCTCTGGTTTAGGTTGTTCAGAAGGCGTTGTTTGTGGTTTCTCCTCTGGTTTTGGCTGTTCCGGAGTTACTTGTGGTTTTTCCTCAACTTTTGGTTCTTCTTTCTTAACATCGGCATTAACTGTCGTCACAAGCTCAACTAATTTATCATCGATATTTGTAGCATTTTTCTCGAATAAAGTTTTAGTAATTCTATATTTATCTCCAGCTTTCATATCATTATCAGTAATTTCTAATTTTCTATCATCTTCATTAGAAACGCTTGTTGAACTAAGTTCTTTAACTTCATTACCGCGGATACGTTCTACCTTAGTAACAATATACCAGTTGCGACCATAGTCATCACTCTTAAGTAGTTCAGCCATAGGTTTTGTTTGTTTACTTAGGAACTCTTTATATTTATCTAATCCTTGTAAGATACCTTCTCCACCATAGAACTCAGAACGACCTCTATACCAGTGTAGAAGATTTAGAATTGTTAATTTCTCATCTTTTGGTTGAATAGTGATTTTATTATCTTTTGCAACAACATTTAATTCGATAGCTTGTTTTTGAGGATAGTAACCTTGTGTTACTTCAGGAGAAATTCCTAATAGTTTTGTATCAGAATCATTATATGGTAATGTTGCTGGTAAATTGTTATTAGCAATATCAAGAATATGTAGACTACCATTCGCTTTAATTAATTCTAATGGTATATTACTAATTTGGTTATTTACTAATCTTACAGTTGCTTTATTTTTTGCTAGTGTTTTCCATAAGTCATCAGATAAGCTATCGATATGGTTATTATTTAAAGCAAGAGTATTTAATTTTGTTAAATTAGCTCCATTTTCTGGAAGTGATGTTAATTTATTGTTAGCTGCATATAACTGTGTTAAAGAAGTTAAATTAGCAACACTGTCAGGAAGTTTAGTAAGTTCATTGTCAGTTACAGATAAGAATGTTAAACCTGTATTATTTTTAAATAAATCATTTGGAAGTGAAACAATCTTATTATTTGATAAACTTACTGTTTTTAGTTTTTTATTGTTAGCAAATACATTCGCTGGTAATGTTGATAACCATGATTGACTAAATTCAACAGATTCTAATTCAGAATTATTTGCAAACAAGTTTTCTGGGATATTACCTAAGTTGTTAGAAGATAAATTCACAGTTTTTAATTTTTTGTTATTAGCGAATAGGTTTCCTGGTAGTTTAGTAACACCATTTCCTCCTAAGTTAATACGCTCAATATTAACTGCATTTTTAAATAAATCTTCAGGTAATTCACCGAAGTTATTACTATCAGATGAGAATGATTTAACACCAGGTCCCATGTGTTTTAGTAAATCAAGATTGTAAATAGCACCTTTATCAACTTTTCCATCAATTTCTAATGAACCAATATTGATATCACCAGTGAAGTTTTTCAATTCATCTTCTGTCACTTTACCGTCTTTGTTAGTATCTACGCCATTAGCTATTAATTTCTTCTGAAGTAAGTCATCACTTTTCTTGCGCTCTTCATTATTTTTCTCTACTAACTCAAATCCATTCCATCCTTTTTTGATCTCAGGTTTGAATTTTAGTTTAACTGTCGTATATTTATCAAAGTTTCCTTTATCGCTTTCTAAAGAGCCCATATAAGAAACTATAACACCACCTAGATGTACTTGGTCTAGATCTTCAACCGGAAGTGTAAATAACGCTCTGTCATATTGACCTGCTGAGTTCTTCTCACCAAAGTTTTCTTTCACACCTGATTCCCATTTACCTTTGTTTTGGATGGCAAAATCATATAAACCATGAGCAAATAATGTATTTAACATTGTAATACTCATTTTTCCATCTTTAACTACTAATTTTACATTTTTGTCAAAGAATCCTTCTAGCATTGAAGTACCTTGTCTTCCATCAGCGTATAAAGCGTTAAATCCTAAAGTATATTCACCATCTTCTAATTTATCAGTAAGTGAATAAGTTTTTTCTTCTTGTTTTTCAGGAGTTTTTTCTGGTGCTGGTTTTTCTTCAACTACTTTATTACCAGTAGTATATGCTTTACTTTCGCTTCCGTCATTTGCTTTAAATACGATTGTATTATCTCCATCAAAGTTCCAAGCTTTAAATGCTTTAAGACTTTCTCCACCATCGTCGAAAGTAACGATTTGATCTTTCCAGTTTTTACTAAATAGTGATTTGTTGAAAGTTTTTCCATTAATAATTACTTCTTTAGTATTTTTAAGAACATCTTCCGCCTTAAATCCATTAACAAGAGAAATGTTTAATTCATCTCCGTAACCGTTCTTTTCTACTTTAGAAACTAAATCTTTTTGTGCATATGATGCGCTAGTAGCGGGCACCTCTTGTTTTGGTTCTGTAGGTTTTACATCTTCTTTTTTATCTGTTGATGTTGGATATGAAATTATTGTTCCATCAGCAAGTTTGACTTCTAGTTTATTATCTGAATCTTTTAAAGCCTTAACTAAGTCTTCGTTAAAGATTCTGATTCCAAGATATTTTGAAGTTGCTACTTTATCTTTGAAAACATCTTTATTTACAGTAGTACCGTTTAGAGTCACACTAGCGATTTCATCAACAAAATTATCATAAACAGAAGTGTCTGATAATTCTAATGTTAAGTGTTTATTGTGTTGCCAATCTTCACCTTTTTCTAATTTTGATATAGTATATTTAGCATTTGAAGCTGGTTTATTAGAATCAGTTTCACTATCTTTTGATGGTGTTGTTGTTTCATTGCTTGGTTCTACATAACCAGTGTCTTCATATGTTGTTTTTGAACCATCTGAAAATGTGAATTCAATTTTGTGCTTATCTTGTTTTTTATAATGCTCAGTTATTGCTTTATCTACAGCAGTCACCTGACCATCATATAGTTTATAAAATTTACTGTTAGTATTTTGACTATCAAATCCAAAATCTTTTCCATCAACTGTAAGTTTAGTTACTTTTGACCAGTAGTTTTTGTAAAGGTCAGAACCTTCTAAGAAGAAGATTAGCGAGTCATTTTCTACTTGTGGTTCTAAAATTTTTAAACCTTCATTTATTAATTTTGGTTTTGCTGTTGGATCTACATACCCTTTATCTTCATAAACAGCTTTTGATCCATCTTTAAAAATAAATTCAATTTTATGTTTATTTTGTTTATTATAATGACTAGTTATTTCATTATTATTAACATAAATAACGTTATCAAATAAAGAATAGTTTTTTGAAGAAGATGCTTCACTATTAAATCCGAAATCTTTACCATCTATTAAAAGTTTATCAATTTTATTCCAGTATCTTTTAAATAAAGTATCTGATGTGTCTTGACCTTCAACAGCGATCTCCAATCCACTTGATCCAATCTCAGGTTCGTAAACTTTAAAACCTGTACTTTGTTGATCTTGTGCATAAACTACTTTATTATCAAGATTTAATTTAGAATTATTGAAGTCTACAGAACCTATACTTAAACAAATAGGTACAGCCAATCCAATAATTAGTTTATTATTATATTTTTTATTCATGTTGTTCCTCCATAAAAACAATGATAATCAATATCGATTAATGATAAACCTATTATACTACAACAGGATAAAAGTTACAAGTGAAAACGTTGAAAATAAAAAAAAATTAGAGGTGATTTCAATGAATTTAGCATGCGAAATGCTGGATTCATAGGAATAACCCCTAATAAATTTCGTTCATAAATTTGTCACAATGAAAAAATAATTAATATAAAAAATTAAAATCTTTTAGTAATTAAATCATAGTGAGTTTCAATATCTTCAGGATCTGTTGCATATCCTCTAAGATCATAGTATTCTCCATCTTTTTCCATAACTGCTGTTGGGTAAGATTCAATCCCTAAATTAAGTGTTTTTATAAAGTCTGGGTGAATAGAATTAGAATTTTTAAACGCTATTGTTAATTTTAAAGCAAGATCATAACTATCTAGTCCATATTTTTCACATAATTCTACATATGTTTGTACATCGCTAAGACTCTTTCCTTCAATAAAGAACTTACATTGAACGTCATATGCAAAGTGTAATATTTGTGAATTAGGAATTAGCTTTTTTACCACATCCATAGCTATTGCAGGATGAACAGAGTTTAATATCATTTCACCTTCTTCAAGTACTTTATTATATTTTTCCCCAAACTCTACATTATACATTTCAGATATCTTTTTATTTCCTTCCTGGAAGTGACCATATTCTTTGATTTTTTTACTATTATCTCCAAAGAATAATCCACCAGAAATTATTTCAATTTCTATATCCGAATGATTCTCATAAAACTTAGTGAATATTTTATCGAATCCATAACACCAACCACAGTATGCATCCCAAAAGTATAAAATTTTCATTTATATCTCCTTCTAATTTATATTAAACTTCAAGTATTTTATTAATATTAGCAATACTTTCTTTTAAAAGTAAGTTTTCAACTTCAAATATTTTTTCCATTCTAATAAAACTTGATGATTTTTTCAAATCAACAGTTTTGTAATCTGGATTAAGTATTATAGTGTTATTTACAAACTTAATTAACTCTAATTCTTTAAATATCTGAATCATAATTTTTAAACTATCAACATTTGTTTTTAATGCCGTTAGTAATTTATCTAATTGTTGATCTACGTTTATTTGTTTGTTATTTGTTGAAAGTATTAAATTAAATAGTTTAATTAATCTATTTTTATCAATAAGATACACATCGGATAAAACTTGTTTCTCTTCACATATTAAGAATACTTTTTTAGGTTTTAGGTTTATTATTTTGTCTAGATATTCTTTAGAAGTTGGTATATCTAGTAAATAGATATATTCAAACTCCTTATCAATTAAGTTATCTATATCCTTGTATTGATAAAAGTTATTATCTTTATCATCTTTATGTTTAGAAAGTTTTAAACAATTCTTATCAATATTAGTAATATCATAATTTATGAATCTCAAATCCTCAAATAGAAATTCTTTAACATTTATATCAATAATGTGTGCTTGTAGTTTTGTTCGTCCATTAAAGTTATTTTTATCTATATTACACAGTAAGTCAATAATATCGTTTTTCTCAACTTTATCGAAAGTTACACTGTCTTTAAAAGTAATACAATCTAAATTCCCAACTTCATCTGCTATTGTTAGTCTTAAATATTGTTTATCAGAACCAAAGTATGCTTTATTCAGCACCATTGCATTTTCTATTAATACAGCTGGTTTTTCAAAATCCATTCCATATGGTTTTAAAGCATCTAATGAATTTAGAAATTGATAACTTATATCTTCTAATGAAGTGACAATATCGATGTTCTTGTTAGCTTTTAGATCATTATTTTGTTTAAATTCTTCAAATTCACTATCTAAAAATTTTTCAATTTTTTCAAAATTAGATTCTTCAAAAGAGAAACCAGCAGCTAATGTATGCCCACCGAATGCTACAAATAAATCTGAGATTTTATTCATAGCTACATAGATGTTAAAATCAAAAATACTTCTTGCAGAACCCTTAAGAATACCATCTTTTTCATTCATAATAAACACTGGTTTTTGGTATTTTTCAACAATATTGGATGCTACGATTCCTAGTACACCTTCGTGGTATTCACCAGAAACCATAATAACATTCTTCTGTTTTTTATCTGAACTTTCAATTTTATTTATTACATCTTGTACTATATCTTCAGTAACTTGTTTTCGTTCAATATTATACTGTTCAATCTGTTCAGCTAAAGCTCTTGCTGTTACAGGGTCTTCCGCCATTAGAAAAGTTAATCCTAATTTTGCACTATCCATTCTACCGATCGAATTTAATTTAGGCGCTATATAAAAACCTACAGTTTGTTCGTCAATTTTTGTATCTATACCTGATAATTCAAGTAGCATCTTAAGACCTATTCTTGGATCTTCATTTATTAATTCTAGTCCTTGTTTTACAAATATTCTATTTTCATCAGTAATTGAGACCATATCAGCTATCGTACCAATCGCAACTAAATCCAATAAGAAATCAGGAAAGATTTCTAATAATGCGTGGGCTAGTTTAAAAGCAACTCCTACTCCAGCTAATTTTTTAAATGGATAGTTACCTTCTGGATGTTCAGGATGAATTATTGCATATGCATTAGGTATAGTATCTTGTATTTTATGGTGGTCTGTTACGATCACATCACACCCTAATTCATTTGCTAAATCAACTTCTTCTACACCTGCAATTCCATTATCGACTGTGATAATTAGAGTTATTCCTGAATTAATAATTTTTGTAAAAGCTTCTTTATTTGGTCCATATCCCTCTTCAAATCGATTTGGAATATAGGATGACACATTCGCCCCCATAGATATTAATGTCTCTACTAATAACACTGTTGATGTAATTCCATCCGCATCGTAATCTCCGTAGACAAGAATTTTCTCTTCATTTTCTATAGCTTCATTTATTCTATCTACAGCTTTTTGCATATCGTACATTAAAAACGGATCATAACCTTCTTCATATTCATCTGAAAAATACTTTTTAACGGAAGTCATATCCGTAATATTCCTTGCGTTTAATATTTTTGCAATATTTTTAGAAATACTATATGATTCTAATTCTTTAATAAAATTTTCATCATAATTAGGATATATCCAATTATATTTTATGCCCATTTTTTCACCTCTTTTCTTCAAAAGTTATCATTTATTCTTTCTTATCTTCTATTTTTTCTTTTGTAAATAATAATTTTTCTGTTCTTTCGTATTTTTTAGCTAAACTTTTATACTTTTGATACCAATAGAAACTTGCAGCTAATATTCCCATAAAGAAACATACAAAGAATAAAATTGTTAAAGGTAATTTAACTGTAAAAAATATTAATGACACTGGCACTGAATTGTAGTTCATAATGAAAAATGTAATTATTGATACGAATACAATAACAATACCAAATACTTTATAAGGTAATTTATTATCCATTATTCCACCTCTCTTACCATACTAGCAAATTGTTCTTCATTAATTACCTCAATTCCTAACTGCTCAGCTTTAGCAAGTTTAGACCCTGCTTTCTCACCTGCAATTACAAGATCAGTTTTTGAAGTAACACTTCCAGTAACTTTTGCTCCATTTTTTTCTAAAAACTCTTTTGCTTCATTTCTTGTTAATTCAACAAGCTTACCAGTTAGAACGACAGTTTTTCCTGAGAAAATATTGTTAGTCTTAACCTCGTTAATCTCATATTGTGGATTCATTCCAATATTAATTAGATCTTTAATGAACTTAATATTATTATCATCAGACAAATAATCTAAAATAGATTCTGCTGTAATTTGTCCTACGTCATCAAGATTAATTAGTTCTTCTAATGTTGCATTCATGAAATTAGAAAGATTCAGATATTTTTCTGCAAGAATTTTTCCTGCTTTTTTCCCGACATTTAATATTCCAAGAGCATAGATAACTTTATCTAGTGAACTTTCTTTTGATTTTTCTATTGCGTTTAATAAATTATCAACTGACTTTTTACCCATTCTTTCTAGAGCAATAAGTTTTTCTCTATCTAATGAATATAAATCTATTGTATGACCAATAATTTCTTTATCATATAAAGTTGCTACTACTTTATCGCCTAATCCCTCAATATTTAAGGCATCCCTTGAAGCAAAGTGGATTATTCTTCGAATATTTTGATCAGGGCAATCAGGATTTTTACATCTAGTAAAAGGATCATTATCTTTTACGTAAGTTTCCTGATGACATGATGGACAAGTAGATGGCATTTGATATTTTGTAGATCCCTCAGCTCTTAACTCTTTAACAACACGAACTACCTTAGGAATAATCTCACCAGCTTTCTTGACTACTACCATATCCCCAATATGAATATCCAGTTCATCAATAATATCTTTATTATGTAAAGATGCTTTAGACACTGTAGACCCAGAGATTACAATTGGATCTAAAATTGCAACAGGTGTAATTATCCCAGTTCTACCTACACTAAGTTCTACATCAAGTAATTTAGTTGCAAGTTCTTCTTCAGGGAACTTGTATGCTGTAGCCCATCTAGGACTTTTTTGGGTATAACCAATCTCTTCTTGTAGGTTATATGAATTCACTTTAATAACAATTCCATCTATATCGTATGGTAAATCTTGTTTGTGTTTTGTCCAATAGTTAATATAGTCAATTACTTCATCAATACTTTTACAAAGTTTGAAGTTTGGATTTACAGGAAGTTCATATTCCTTAGCTGTATTTAATGCTTCTTCTTGTGAAACAATATTATTATCACCTACTATTGAATAAATAAAAGCCGATAATCTTCTTTTTGCTGTTATTTTAGAGTCAAGTTGTCTTAAAGATCCTGCTGCAGCATTACGAGGATTAGCAAATAATACCTCATTATTTGCCTCACGCTCTTTATTTAGTATATTAAAAGATTTCCTTGGAAGATATACCTCTCCCCTAACCTCAAATGATCTTTTATCTTTTAACAGTTTTGGAATCGAAAATATTGTTTTTATATTTTCAGTAACATCTTCTCCGACAGTTCCGTCTCCACGAGTAGCAGCACTAACTAATTTACCATTTTCATAGTTAATAGAAATTGCAAGACCATCTATTTTTAATTCACATATATACTCAACATTTTTACTTGGAACTAATTTTGATACTCTAGCATCAAAATCTCTTAAGTCTTCAGTAGAAAATGTATTTGATAAACTTAACATCGGTATTTTATGAGTAATTTTCTCGAACTCATCAAGAACTCTATCCCCTACTCTTTGTGTAGGGGAATTTTCTAGTATTAATTCAGGATATTTTTCTTCTAATTTCTCTAATTGTTTATATAATGTATCATACTCTGTATCAGTAATTTGCGGATTATCTTCAACATAATACTCATATGAATATTTATTTAGTAGTGAAACTAGTTTTAAAATTTCTTCTTGAATTTGTTTCATAATATTAATCCTTTCTAGTCAGATTAGCATACTCTATTAATAAAGTTTTTACACCAACCTCACTAAATTCAACTTTTACACTATCCTTAGATATGTCTAAGACCTTACCTTCTCCAAATTTCTTATGAAGCACAGTATCACCTACACCATAATTTGTACTAACTGAAGATTTAGGTTTTTCTGAAATTTTAATTTTTGGGCTAAGTTTGCTAATAAACTTATTAGCTTGCTCCATATTTGAATCAGTACTTTCAAAACTTCCTCCGAATGAAGATTCAAAATGCATTAGTTTGTTAGGAACTTCATCTAAGAACCTAGAACGTTTATTCATCTTGATAGAACCAAATTGCATTCGTCTGTTTGCATAAGACATAAATAATCTTTCTTTTGCACGAGTAATAGCAACATATGCTAAGCGACGCTCTTCTTCCATTTTATTCTTCTCGTCAGCACTACTCTCAGCATCTCTGATAGATGGGAATAAATTCTCCTCTAACCCCATTATAAAGACTACTTTATACTCTAACCCTTTTGAAGCATGAACTGTCGATAGTACTACTGCATCTTCTTGATTCTCATCATCAGAATCAGAAGTAAGTGACATTTCCGAAATGAAGTCAATAAGGCTATCATTCATACTAGAGAATTGTTTAGCAGAAGATACTAACTCAGAAATATTCTCAATTCTACTTTCTGCATAAGGATCATTAGACTCTTTTAGCATATTTTCATATCCAGAATCTTTATAAATCCCAATAATTAATTCATCTATTGCGTACTTTTCTACTTCTGAATATTTTTCAATTAGATTTGTCAGTAATTTGATGTTAGTTACTATTTTTTTAGAAACTCCTACTGCTTCGATATTTTTTAGAGCTTCGAATAAAGAAATACCGTATTGGTCAGCATACTTATCAATTTTATCCATAGAACTAGCACCAATACCTCGTTTTGGTACATTAATAATTCTTCTTAAACTAAATTCATCAGCTCTATTTACAATAACATTTAAATATGCAAGTAAATCACGTACCTCTTGACGTTGCAAGAATTTAAGAGAACCAATTAACTTATATGGTATTCCAAAAGATAGACATGAATTCTCCATTTGACGTGAAAGGTAGTTTGCTCGATATAAAATTGCAATATCTTTATAATTAATACCTTCTTTTTTCAATTCAAGTATTTTTTTAGCAATATCATCCGTTTCATCTTTATCATTAGAAGCAGAGTAAACTGATATTTTTCCTCCACCTTTATTTTCAGACCATAGAGCTTTTTCTTTTCTATCAGTGTTATTTTTAATAACAGCATTAGCAGCATCAAGAATTGTTGAATTAGAACGGTAGTTCTGATCGAGGAATACTAGTTCAACATTGTCAAAATCTTTTTCGAAGTTTATTATGTTATCACTACAAGCGCCACGCCAGCTATAAATACTTTGATCATCATCACCAACCACACATACATTTTTATGAACAGCAGATAACATCTTAATTAATCTATACTGAATAACGTTTGTATCTTGATACTCATCTACATGAATATATTGAAATTGATTTTGATAAATAGCTAAAACTTCAGGGAACTTTTTAAATAATACAATTGTTTTAAGCATTAAATCATCAAAGTCTAAAACACTATTTTTCTTTAAATAACTTTGGTAATGTGCATAAATTTCTGCTACATTTTTCATAAAGCCAAAACGCGATTGTTCTCTCATTTTTTTCACAGAAACAAGACTATTCTTTGCATTTGAAATTATTTTTAATACGTTAGCTGGTTGATACGCATCTTCTGACAAGTCTAAAGACCTAATAATATTTTTTATAATACTTTTTTGCTCACTTGTATCTAGTATTGTAAAGTTTTTATTATATCCTAAAAGTTCTATATGTTGACGTAAAATCCTTACACACATAGAGTGGAATGTATTTATCCAAATATACTTTGAAGTTTCACCAACTAGAGCATATATTCTTTCTTTCATTTCTTTAGCAGCTTTATTCGTAAATGTAATAGCCAAGATATTATTTTCTATTATATTTTTTTCAGAAATTAAATATGCTATTCTATTTGTTAAAACACGAGTTTTACCACTACCTGCTCCTGCTATAACCATTACAGCACCTTCTGTTTTTAATATAGCTTTTAGCTGATTGTCGTTCATATTTTGTACTAAATTCACTATAATTTCTCCTATTCATTCTCTAATAATATTTTATCATATTTTCAAAATAAAAGGGAGTGACTCAAAAATCATGATTTCAGAGAAATCGATTTTGTCGAGTCACCCCCGCAAAGTTTAGTAGATATCTAAAAAACTTTTATAAAGTGAGATTAGATATCAATAAACAAGTGCGTCTATGAGTTCTCATATAAACTTTTTTAAAATTTATGACTTTTGGGGTATCCCCTTTTATTTTTATTTACTATGTATCTAGATTATAAGAATATTGCTATAGCTGAAATAAATCCACTAGCTAATATAATAAAAATCATTAACCATAATACAATTTTAAATAACTTTTTATTCATATATTACTATTCAACCTCACCTAAAGTTTCTATCCCTAAATCAAGTTCATCAATATTATCATTTGATTCTTCTTCATCTACTGAGTTATTCTTTTTCCCAGTTTTACTCATAATTTCATCCCTTACTAGGCCATAAATTTCGTTATATAGTTCTTCATTTTCTTCGAAAACTTTCTTAACATTTTCACGTCCTTGACCTAATCGTTCCCCATTATATGAGAACCATGATCCAGATTTGTTAATGATATCTAAGTCAACTGCAAAATCAAGAGTTTCTCCAATTTTAGAGATTCCTTCTCCGAACATAATATCAACTTCAGCGACTTTGAATGGTGGTGCAACTTTATTTTTAACAATTTTAATCTTAGTTCTATTACCTAAAATTTCACTATCAGCACCTTTAATTGCTTCTCCTTTACGTACATCAATACGCACAGTAGAGTAGAATTTTAATGCACGTCCACCTGTTGTAACCTCAGGACTACCAAACATTACCCCAACTTTTTCACGTAGTTGGTTAATAAATAGCGCAATAGTATTAGCTTTGTTTATTTGACCAGTTAATTTACGAAGTGCCTGTGACATAAGTCTCGCCTGTAAACCAATATGGTTAGCTCCCATTACTCCATCAATTTCAGCTTTTGGTACTAATGCAGCTACTGAGTCGATTACAATTATATCGATTGCACCAGATAGTATAAGTTTTTCAGCGATATCAAGTGCTTGTTCACCACTGTCAGGTTGTGATAAGAAGAATTTACCAGGAGTAAAATCAACCCCTAAAGCCTTAGCATATTCAATGTCTAAGGCATTTTCAGCATCTATAAATGCAGCAATTCCTCCAGTTTTTTGTACTTCTGCAATTGCGTGAAGTGCGATTGTTGTTTTACCTGATGACTCAGGACCATATACTTCAACAATACGTCCTTTTGGATATCCTCCTATTCCTAAAGCTGAATCAATTGCTAATGATCCAGAAGATACTGCTTCTACTTTAATTGGATTTTCTGATGAAATATCCATAATAGCACCTTTACCGTATTCTTTTTCTATAACTTTAATAGCTTCATTAATAGCGGCTTGGCGTGCTTTTAAATCGTCTTTTTCAATATGTGTAACTTGTTTGTCTTTTGCTTTCTTTGCCATTGTTTTTCCTTTCTACTTAGTCTCCAATAACAGTAGTTAATGTACCAATTCCTTCAACAGTAATTTTTATTTCATCACCTGGTTGTAAGAATCTTGGTGGTTGTTGAGCAGAACCTACTCCTGCAGGTGTTCCAGTAGCAATAATATCCCCAGCTTCTAAAGGAACTACTTTACTAATTTCAGCAAGAACATCATCAATTCTAAATAGCATTTCAGATGTCATAGCATTTTGTTTAATTTCTCCGTTTACTTTCGTAACAATACTCATAGATTCAGGTGAACTTACTTCATCTTTAGTAACAAGGTAAGGTCCGACTGGTGCTGATTTTTCTAATGATTTTCCTAAGAAAAATTGTCCATGTTTATATTGTAAGTCTGTAGCTGTTATATCATTCATAATTGTGTATCCGAAAATATAATCTAAAACTAGAGGTCTTAGTATGTTTTTTCCTGGTTTTGCTATTACTACAGCTAGCTCTCCTCCGAAATCTAAACTATCTGTAATATCTTTATGAGATGGAACTACTTCATTGTTTCCAGCTAAAGCTGTTGTAGCTTTCGTAAAGATAAGAACATCTTTAGGAGTTTTTGCCAACTCATCACCAAGTTCATTAACATGAGCTTCATAGTTGTGCCCAACACAAAGAATGTTTTTTGGTGTTCTTGTAATAGGCGAACGCCAAATTATTTTATCAAATGGTACTTTATAGTTATCAGCATTACTACTTTCTTCAACTAATTTTAGTACTTTTCTAACTTTTTCTATAAATGAAACACCATATATTTCAATTGCTTCTCTTAACGATTGCGGAATAGTTTCATTATTATCAAAATCTTCAAGTACTTTAATTAAGTCCCATGCACTTTCTTCACGTTTTACTTTTACTCCATATAATTCTTTATCGTTGTAACTGAATGATAAAAATTTCATAGTTGCCTCCTCGACTTTTATAATTTCTTTAGGTTATTATACCATACTTTTAAGAATATTACTATAGAATAATTCAAAAAAATTAAGTTATCCGTATATTTAATTCGATCAAAATATGGATAACTTAATAATTTATAATTTTTTCTTTAAATTTTTTATTACATCTTTAGGAATGCCTAGTTTTAAGAGCTTTTCATCTGGTGCATTCTTAATCTCTTCTAACGAAGAAAATGATTTAAGTAATAAATTCTTTCTAACTTTTCCAATTCCTTGTATATCATCAAGGCTAGATTTATACATATTTTTATTCTTTGTCGCTCTGTGATAAGTTATAGCAAATCTGTGGACTTCATCTTGTATTTGCTTTAAGAATAAATATTCTGCTGAAGTTTTTGGAAACTCTATAATTTCATAATCATCAGTAATTATGTACTCAGTAATATGTTTGTCATTTTTCGCCAATCCAATAATCTTAATTTGTTTTAAACCAAGAGTATTATGAACTACATCAATGGCTACATTAAGATGATTCTTTCCACCATCGACTATTAATAATTCGGTATTAGTCTTCTTGTCTTTATAATTCCTATAAAGTACTTCTTTCATAGTTTGAACATCATTAATTCCGATAGATTCATCAATTTTGAATTTTCTATAATTGTAAGTATTCTTTTTCCCATTTGTAAAATTTACTTTTACAGAAACTGCATCTACTCCCATTATATTAGAGTTGTCAAAAGCATCAATGCTATTAATAGAATTTACACCTAACTTTTCAGCGATATTATTAAGTGTAACTTGTAATTTTCTTTCTTTAAGTTCTTCAATAGCAAGATTATTGTCTAAGTAATAAGTTGCATTTTCTTTAACTGTATCTAGTATTTTTCTATGATTACCTCTTTTAGGAATTATAACTTTACAATCTACTACATCAGAAAGGAGATTACCATCAACTTCATCAATATATATTTCTTTCGGAAGTTTGTTTAGAGCGTAATATTGTAACAAGTAAGAATATAAAATCTCCTCCGGCTTATCGTACAAATTAAAGTATTCTACCTTACGTTCTATAATATTTCCTAATCTAGACAAAAATATTTGGATGCATATATAATCATTATTAAAAGTAAAACCAATATAATCCCTATCTACATTAGTAGTATCTGCAACTACTTGATTTTGAACTGAAACTTCTATAGATTTAATATAACTATGTACTTGTCCAGCAGCTTCAAACTCTAACTTTTTAATATGTTCTTGCATTTTATTTTTTAAATCTGATAATATTTCTTTTGTATTTCCTGTTAAGAAAGATTTGATTTTAGAAATCTGCGCCTTATAATCATCTGTAGTAATTTTCTTAGCACATGGACCTATGCACTCTCCAATTTGATAATACATACATGGTCTTTTTTCTACTGGATTACATTTCCTTAATGGATATATTTTATCTAATATTTTCTTAACCTCTGTAGCTGATTTTATATCAACGTATGGTCCAAAATATATATTCTTATTATTTTTTTTATATTTTCTAGTCATTAGCAGTCTAGGATGTTCTTCTTTTGTAATCATTAAGTACGGATAACTTTTATCGTCTTTTAAACGAATATTAAAATATGGTCGATATTTCTTTATTAAATTATTCTCTAATAATAATGCTTCTTTTTCTGAGTTAACAATTATATATTCAAGATCTTCTATTTTGGATACTAAAGTCTGCGTTTTTTTATTATGAGTACCTGTAAAATAACTTTTTACTCTATTTTTTAGATTTTTTGCTTTACCTACATAAATAATTTCTCCAATATTATCTTTATATAAATAACATCCGGGATTATCTGGAAGTAATTCTAGTTTTTTTTGTAATGTTAAATTCATATTAATCACCATATAATAAATTTATAGCTTTTGTGAAAAAGCACAGTTGAAATAAATATCTCCCCTGTGCTTTTATAATCACTAATTAGTTACTATTGTTATTTCTACTACTATTAGAATTATTTCTTGTTGAATTATTTCTAGTAGTTCTATCATCATTTGATCTAGAATCCACACTTGGATCATCGTTTGACTCATCTCGTGAAGAGTTTCTCTCTTTTCCTTTGGAAATTACTATCTCTAAAGATTCATCACTTGGTACTATATTTGATCCAGTCCTAATACTTTGCGAGATAACCGTCCCCGTTTCTTTATCTGAGTATTCTTCTCTGTAAGTAACATTTTTAAATCCGTATGATGCAATCGTGCTCTCTACAGTTGTGCTATCTTCTCCTACTAGATTAGGCATAGTAACTTTCTTTTTACCTGTAGAAACTTGTATAATTAATTCTTTTTCTTTAGGTATTATTTCCATACCTGCTCTAATGTTTTGAGAAACAACTTTTCCAGATTCATACGAATTACTTTCTACTTTTTCTACTGTTATATTTTTAAATCCTAATTTCGAAGCATTTTTCTTCACAGTTTCTTCATCCATACCTACAAAATTAGGCATATCTACTGTTTTTTTACCTGAAGATACTCTTAAATCAACTTTAGAGCCTTTCTTCACTTTTTTACCAGCTTTTGGATCACTGTCAATTACTGTATTTTCTTTTACATCATCGCTAGCCACTTCAGTAACATCTCCTACCTCAAGTCCTGCTTTAACGATAGTAACTTTAGCTTCTTCTAAAGTTTTATTACGAACATCAGGAGCAGAAACACTATTAGAACCAATAACGTAATTATAGATGAAAAACGTACCTACTACGATGGTTACAATAGCTAATATTGCAAGAAAAATATGCTTAGCTTTAGATGTTTCTTCCTTTTCATCTCGCTTACTTACATTATTATAATTATTTTTTTGATTATTAACTTGTTGATAACGTCTATTATTATTATGTCTATTATCTTCTTCATAATCATAATAATCATCTTCATTGTTATAATCATTATAGCCATATTGATTATTATTACTACTATTATCAAGATATTGAGTTTGATTATAATTTTTTACTGGTTCAGCAGGTATTTTAAATCCTGTGTATTTATTTTCATATAAACGCTCCGGATTAAGAACCGTACTTAAATCCTCGAATAACTCTTTAGAGCTAATATATCTTTCATTTGGATTTTTCATAGTTGCTTGTAAAACTATATTTTTTACACTTTGAGGAACATTTTCTCTATATTTTTCTATATCTGGAAGCTCTTCTTGTAGATGTTTTAAAGCAATCGCTACTGCTGATTCTCCTTTAAATGGGATTTGTCCAGTAATCATTTCAAAAATTAAAATCCCTAATGAATATATATCACTCTGGGCTGTTGCTACATTACCACGTGCTTGTTCAGGAGATAAATAATAAACTGTTCCTAACATTTGGTTTGTCTGAGTAAGAGTAGTATCACCATATGCTCTTGCAATTCCAAAATCAGTTATTTTACAAGTAAGATTCTCATTCATAAGAATATTTTGAGGTTTTATATCTCTATGAATAATCCCGTTTTGATGAGCATGACTAAGTCCTGCAGCAATTTGTTTAGCAATATGAACTATTGTTTCAATCGGAATACGTGGATTTTTAACCATATAATCTTTTAAGGTCATACCTTCAACATATTCTAAAATAAGATAATAAAATTCACCTTCATTTTCTACGTCATATATAGAAACAATATTAGGATGAGATAAGCTCGTTACAGCCTTAGCTTCTCTATTAAATCTTTTTACAGCATCTTCATCATTTGCATCTATTTTAAATGTTTTTATGGCTACTTGTCTGTCTAAAATTGTATCATACCCAAGCCAAACTGTAGCCATTCCTCCAGTTCCTAAGTGATCCAGAATTTTATATCTATTGCATATAATTTTATTAATCATGGTTTTCACCCCCTAGATTTTTTATTATAGCTACTGATATATTGTCTACTCCCCCACGTTCAACACATTTATCAATTAATTTATTAACAGCAATTGATAATTCATCATTTCTTACTATATTTTGGATTTCTTCTTTTTCTATCATATTTGTTAATCCATCAGAACACAATAGAAAATAATCATAATTATTTATATCATCAATAAAAGTGTGCAAATCAATATTTTCTCTAGTAGCTAATGCTTGTGTTAACACATGTTTTTCTGGATGGCTTTTAGCTTCTTCTTCGGTAATTGCTCCAGCTGAAATCAATGCTCCGACAAACGAATCTTCAACTGTAACTACATTCATTACATTATCCTTTGTAAGACCATATGCGCTGCTATCCCCAATATTATAAACAACAACTTGATTGTCAAAGATAGCAACAGTAACTATTGTTGTCCCCATCTTTTTCTGATTATCTTTAGACTTAGTGAATAATTCTGTATTTAGTTTTTCAATCCTATCATATAACCAATTTTTCATATTGTTAAAATTAGCAAATGTTAAATCTTGCCATTCTTTTTCTAATGTTGATACGATATAGTTACTAGAATACGCTGCATTGCTATGACTACCAACACCATCACAAACAATTCCAATTACAGCACCTTGTTTATTTTTTGATACACTAACGGCATCATCATTTTTCTCTTTTCTCCCCTTATTACTATTATACGAATATACTAGTGGCATCTGGAATTCCTCCTTTTACCTCTTCCTTACGTTCTTTAGCACGAAGTTGACCACAAGCAGCATCAATATCATCACCTTGTGTTCTTCTAATTGTTACATTAACTTTATTTTTCTTAAGAACTTTTTCAAATGCGAAAATATCACTCTTACTAGTTCTAACATAGTTACGTTCAGGTACATAGTTAATTGGAATTAAGTTAACGTGACAGTTTAAACCTTTTATAATTTCCGATAATTTTTCTGCATGTTCTTTTTGATCATTTACTTTACCCATTAAACCATATTCGAATGTAATACGACGATTTGTAGTTTCTTGGTAATATTTTAATGCTTCCATAAGTTTATCTATGTTATAAGCTCTATTTACCGGCATAATTTTACTACGTAGCTCATTAGTTGGTGCGTGTAATGATACCGCAAAGTTAATTTGAACTTTTTCATTTGCAAAATCATAGATTTTTGGCACAATACCAGAAGTTGAAACGGTAATGTGACGAGCACCAATGTTAAAACTCTCATCACTATTTACTATTCTAATAAAGTCCATCATCTCATCGTAGTTTTCGAACGGTTCACCGATACCCATAATTACAATACTTGAAATACGCTCACCTTTTTTATCTAACTCTTGTTGAACTTTTAATACTTGTGAAACAATTTCTCCAGCTTCCAAGTTACGTTTTAAACCACCAAGTGTTGATGCACAGAAAGTACATCCAATTCGACAACCTACTTGTGTTGTTACACATAGTGAGTTTCCGTATTTATTTTTCATAAGTACACTCTCAATAGTATACTTATCTTGTAGCTCAAATAGGAATTTCATTGTTCCATCAGCAGATTCTTGCTTAATAATCGTTTTTAGAGTTGTAATCTCGAACTCTTCAGCAAGTTTCTCTTGAAGAGACTTAGGTACATTTTTCATTTCTGAAAAATCTGTAATTCTCTTTTTATATAACCAATCAAAGATTTGTTTTGCTCTAAATTTTTTCTCACCGATACTTACAATATATTCTTCTAATTGATCAAGTCTTATAGAATATATAGACATTTTATCGAAATCTTTTAACCATCTAGACTTTTTATAGCCTTTAAAATCTGAAATTAACATTTTGCCTCCATTTTTTTAAGTTTTGCGATAAAGAATCCATCGCAACTATAGTCATCAGGTAGTATTTCTAATACACCATTTTCTCTCGTTTTTACAATACTATTATTTAGAGAAATACTCTCTAAACTAAAATCTTTGTTCTCTTTTAAAAACTTCTCTATATTTTCTATATTTTCTCTCTTATCTATCGTACAAGTTGAATACATTAATATTCCTTCTTGTTTTACATATTTTTTGCTATTTTCTAAAATATCGTATTGAAGTTTAGCAATATCTTCAACATAAGCATCTGTTATCTTATATTTAATCTCAGGTTTATTTTTTATAACCCCTATCCCTGAACATGGTACATCACAAACTACGATGTCAAACTTATCGTTAAATGAAGAATTATTTAAAGTTGCATCTTGTTCTCTAACCTCTATATTGGTAATTCCAAGTTTCTCTTTATTATCTTCAATTAATTTTAGCTTATGTATATATTTATCACATGAAATTAAACTAGAATTAAAATACTTACTAGCTATATGCAAACTTTTACCACCAGGAGCTGCACAAGTATCTAGTATTTTATATTTTTTATCTATAGGCAAGCCAATTGACGATGCAACTAAAGCACTTGCTTCATCTTGAATAATATAATATCCTCTTGTAAATAAAGTACTATCTATGTTTAATTTATTTAAAACTAGGCTATCTTCACAGATTTCACTCTCGGTAACAGCATCACCTAATTTTTCTATTAACTCTTTCTTAGTAATTTTTAACGGATTATATCTAATACTGTTTTTACTTTTTTGATTAAATGAGATGACTATTCTTTGAGCTTTTTCTACTCCGTATTGTTTTTTAAGTATATTATATAGTTCGATTGGACAACTATTTTCTATACAGAACTGTTCAGTTGTATTTTTATACTTAAGATCTAAATTGCTCGAATTTCTCTCAATATTTCTTAAAATTCCATTAACAAATTTTCCTGTGATATTCCCTGCAATTTTTTTACTTAATTTTACAGCTTCATCAATAACCGCGAAGTTTGGTGTTTTATCCATGTAAATCAATTGATAGATACTCATTAATAAAATAACTTTAACTTTAGGCTTTACTCTGCCTTTAGAATAAGATTTAAGAATGTGTTCAAGATATAATTTGTTTTTTATAGTACCATATACTACCTCACTAATAAATCTCTTATCTTGTTCTTCTACCTTATACTGATTAAAGTATTTATTTAAAGTAATATTACTATAGCCATCTTCTTGGATAATTGTATATAGTACCTCGTAAGCAATATGCCTAGCATTAATGCTACTCATTTTCTTCACCTAATACTGTTCCTACATAGTCTTTCTTATTTGATAAGAAATTAACTACTGGCATACGTTTTTTACCAGAAACTTGAAGCTCGTTCACTTTTAGCACTGTCTTATTACCACATAGTATATAGATATTTTTCTTATCTTGTTTAATAATAGTTCCAACTTTGTCAAAATTAGATTCAAAGTCTTGTTTAACTTCCTCACTAGACCAAATTTTCAGCACGTTACCTTCTAAATAGGTAAATGCACCTGGGGTTGGATCTAATGCACGAACTTTATTAAATACATCTCTAGCTGAAGTATTCCAGTCAATTTTCTCATCTTCTCTTAAGATATTACGAGCAAACGTAGCTTCTTCATCATTTTGTTTTTCTGGAGCAATATCACCACTAAAGATTTTTGGAAGAGTTTCATTTAATAAATCACGCCCCGCGATTGAAAGTTTATCATGTAAAGTCTTATAGTTATCACTATCAAGAATATCAACCTCTACTTTTGATAACATATCTCCTGCATCTAGTTTTTTAACCATATACATAATTGTTATACCTGTTTTACCATGGTCTTCAAGTATTGAATACTGAATAGGTGCTCCTCCACGTAATTTTGGTAATAATGATCCATGAACATTAATACATTTATGCTTTGGAATCTCTAATATTTTTTCTGGTACAAGTTGCCCATAGGCGGCAGTTATAATAATATCCGGGTTTAATTCTTTTAATGTATTATAAGTTTCTTCATCTGTTGATATTTTTTCAGGTTGTAATACTTTAATATTATTTTCTAAAGCCACAACTTTTACTGGGGGTGGAGTTAGTACTTTCTTTCTACCGACTTTTTTATCTGGCTGAGTAATAACTAAATCTACACCATAATTTTCTATTAACATTTCTAAAACAGGAACAGCAAACTTTGGAGTTCCCATAAATACTATTTTTTTATCGTTCATTTATTTCTCCTAAAAAAAGAATTTAATCTAATTAATTATACCATATTTTCATATATTCTTCTATTGTTGTACGGTATTTCACCCTTTAATTAATAATTATTATTATCAGATTCTAAATTTAATAGAAATTTTTTATTTTCAAGACCTGCAGCATAACCTGTTAAACTTCCATCTGCACCAATTACCCTATGACATGGAATAAAAATTAACAATGGATTATGCCCAACTGCCCCTCCTACCGCTTGTGCTGACATAGTTTTTATACCTCTTGTCTTAGCTATTATTTCTCCAATATCCCTGTATGTAATTACTTCACCGAAGGGAATTTCTTTGAGAACTTTCCAAACTGTTCTTCTAAAATCAGTTCCATAAAAATTCAAGGGGATTTTATCTATACTTGGGTTTTCACCGTTAAAATATTTTTCTAACCAGGCTATAGACTCTACAAATACATTTAATTCTTCATTAAATTGATAGTCGTCGATGTCATTAGGGAAATATTTTTGATTTTCTAAATAGCACCCACAAAGACTTTCACCATCTGAAACCAAATATAAAAGTCCTATTTTGCTTACATATGTACAATAATACATTTAAAACTCCTTTGTAGTTTTTTCTGATTTACTTAATTATAACAAAAAATGAGAGCATGACCTAAAAAGTCCGCTCTCAATTATTATTTTTCTTCTTCTTTGTAAATCTTATATAGTAAAAAGAATACTCCTACGCAAATAAAACAGTCTGCTAAATTAAATATAGGAAAATCGTATCCAAAAATTCTAAAATCTAAAAAATCTACAACTTCATGTCTAGTTAATCTATCGATAAAATTACCAATTGCTCCACCATATATTAAAGCGAATGTCCCTTTATCAAAAGCAGATAAAGAATTTTTTTGTTTTAATAGATAATATGTTAAAATAGCCACAAAAATAATCGTAACAACTAAGAAAAATAGACGACTATCTTGTAGAATCCCCCATGCAGCTCCTCTATTTCTATGAGATGATATACTGAAGAAATTCGCTATAACTTCCTTGCTTTCTCCTAATGAGAAATGATTAACTATAAAATTTTTACTAAGTTGATCTAGCAATATTAAAAAACACGCTAATATAAATATGATTAACATATTCCTTCTCCTCTTATTTCAATACTAATAATTTTTCTAATTCAGGATAAATAGTTCGCTCACCTCTTGCAGGGAGTTTATATCGACCTAAATGAATTAGTTGGTGATGTATTTTCCCCCAACTTTCCATAGGGAAAACACTCATAAGACTTTTTTCTACCTGAAGTGGTGTATCGGTTAAATCTGCTAATCCAAACATTTTCGCTACTCGTTCAACGTGAGTATCAACAGCAATCGCGGGAATATTAAATCCAACAGAAAGAACAACATTGGCAGTTTTTCTTCCTACACCAGGTAGTTTTTCTAACTCTTCTCTAGTCTGTGGAATCTTATAATCGTAAACATCCCTTAACATATTAGCCATACCAACTATATTTTTAGATTTTGCCTTATAAAGCCCAAGTGTTCGAATATACTTCTCTATATCTTCCACCTTAGCATCAGCATAATCATCAATTGTCTTATAATTCGCAAACAACCCGACTGTTGCTCTATTTACATACTCATCTTTACACTGAGCAGATAAGAGAACAGCAATAACTAATTCCAAATTATTAGAAAAATCTAGTTCACATTCTACATCAGGAAATACTTTATCCAAATATTCCATGACTTTTTTTGCTTTATTCTTTTTTTGTCTACTTGTTAAACCAGTCATAACCTAAACTACTACCACTTTCTGATTGAATATCTTTATTTACTTTGTTATTTAATATACCATTAACATAACTAATATTTTTAGACAAAGTTAATGCTTCATCTATCTGTTGTTTTGTATAATTTTGTTCAAACCAAGAAGTTACAATATCAATCTCTTTAGAAGTTAATATTCTCCCAGTTACTCGTTCTGTTAATTTTAATAACTCACGCAGAGTATAATAGTCTTCCTTATTATTAAAAACAATAAAATTTAACTTGCTTTCAGCTGAAATAACAATGCATCCTTTATTAACTAAATTATCAAGCATAGAAAAGATTTCATTTTCTGATTTATTTGATTCATTTTTAAATAATTCTATTGAAAATGGTAAATCTCCTTGATTTGTCAAATAACTTATCTGAAGAAGAAACATAGCTTCCTCTCCAGATAAGTTATAAGATTTATAATTCATTAAAAAATCAGCATCAACTAAAAGACCTTTTATATTGATATTGATCATTTTCGACTCCTAAGGCGTTAATCTGTTTAATAAGCGTGGGAATGGAGCAGTTTCACGAACGTGTCCGTTACCTGTAATCCAAGCTACAGTTCTCTCTAACCCTAATCCAAATCCAGCATGTTCTACAGAACCATATTTACGTAGATCTAAATACCAACCATAAGCATCAAGATTTAAATCATGTTTCTTAATGTTTTCTAATAATTTATCGTAGTCGTCAATACGTTGAGAACCACCGATGATTTCTCCATATCCTTCTGGAGCTATTAAGTCCGCACATAGTACTACACCAGGTTCATTTGGATCTTCAATCATATAGAATGGTTTAATATCTAATGGCCAGTGAGTAATAAATACTGGTTTGTTGTAGCTATTTGCGATAAATGTTTCGTGAGGTGATCCGAAGTCATCACCATATTCAATATCATCAAATCCATTATCTTTTAGTAATTGGATAGCATCCTTATATTTAATACGTGGAAATTCTCCTCTAGCATTTTCTAGAGCTTCTAAATCACGACCAAGAACTTTAAGTTGTTCTTGACATTTTTCTAATACATCAGTTAATAGGTGATTAACAAATGCTTCTTGCAGTGCTAAACTTTCATCATGATTACAGAACGCCATCTCAGCTTCAATCATCCAGAACTCGATTAAGTGACGACGAGTTTTAGATTTTTCTGCTCTGAAAGTAGGACCGAATGAAAATACTTTACCAAATGCCATAGCTGTTGCTTCTAAGTAAAGTTGTCCAGATTGAGAAAGATATGCTTCCTCATCGAAATATTTAGTATTAAATAATTCTGTAGTTCCTTCTGGAGCTGATGATGTTAAAATTGGTGGATCTGTTTTTAAGAATCCTTCTTTTTCAAAGAAATCATATGTAGATTTAATAATTTGATTTCTAATTGTTAAGATAGCATGTTGTTTCTTAGAACGAATCCAGATGTGACGGTTATCAGCTAAGAATTCTACTCCGTGCTCTTTTGGAGTGATTGGATAATCAATAGCTTCAGAGATTACTTCAAAGTCTTCAATCTCTAATTCAATACCAGAAAGTTCTCTTTCATTTTCTTTAATTAATCCAGTTACTTTTAATGAAGTTTCTTGTGGTAAATGACGTAATTGTTGGTATCTTTCTTCACCTAAAGCTTCTTTTAATGCGATAGCTTGGATAAATCCAGCTCCATATCTAAGTTGGAAAAATGCAATTTTACCACTACTTCTCTTGTTAGCAATCCATGCACCAAGAGTTACTTTTTGACCTAGTTGTTCTTTTAAATTATTAATATTCAACTTGAAGTCCCTCCTAATTTTAATAAATATTATATTCAAAATTTAAATTATTATAGTTATATAAAAACTATTTATATTATATCATAAAATTACTATTTTTTTAATTATGACTTTTAATTTTTAGAATTTAATGTTCTAAATCACGAAATACAATTATACAATCAAAAATATCTTTTAGAAAATACCTGTATTCTAGTATATCCTTTGTTGCGTAACATCTACAAGCTAGACGATTATTATTTTTCACTTCACTATATAGCTCATTAAAGTTATCTTTAATTGAAAAATTGAAGAATTTAATATAACTCTTTTTTTCGCGTTTACTAAAGTATAAATCTTTATATTTATTACTTTCGAAAATATATAATATTGATTCAGTACTTTTAGATGTTAGTAATTCCTCATCTCCATTACTGTATATATATTTAGCTTTAGATTTCAAATTCAAGTACTTATGCTTTTTAGAATGGATTATATTAATTATTGATTTAACCTTCTTATCATTTACTACTGTAAGTTTTAAGCTATTCTCTTGATCAAGCACTACAAATTTATATGTGTTTTTAGAATCAATTAATACATTTCTTAATTTTTTCATGAATTTATATGATATTGGTAGCTCATCCTTATATTGTTTCATGTCAACCAATATCGCATCAACATCTTGTAATATAAAACTTAAGCTATCATTGTATAAAAACAAACTCTCCGAAATATACATTTCATGAAGAAATTTCACCAAACCATCAATATTGTTTCTTAAACCTTTTATATCTTTATTTTTTAAATTCCTAGATACAGCAACATTTAGTTCCGTAATAGCATTTTTATAAAAATAATCTTTTGTGTTGATTGAATCTAATTCTCGACCAAGTATTTTTTTATGTTCAAATACAAAAGTATAATCCTTAAAAGTATCATTTTCTATTAAATACTCAATCGAATCATAGTTTGTTACAATATTTTTACAAAGTTGAGCAGCTTTATTCTTTTCATCAAAATAATATGCTTTCGAGCTAATAGATACACCTTTCTTTATACCCTCTATGTACATTTTCTCAAGATACAATAGGTTTAATTCTGAAAAATCACCTGTTTTTATTTCTAATATCCAGACATACAACTTGATTAACAATTTATCCAAATTCAAATCTTCTTTTTTTGGGAAAAGAGAAAAGACATTTAGTGGAACATAAGAACTTTTCTTCTTCAATATTACAAAATCTGTTATTTTAAATTTACCAACATAATCATCCTCATCAATTGATGAAAATAGTATATACTTATCATTATCACTAGTTTTTATGTTATCGTATAATACTTTTCTAAAATCAACATCTTGATAATTTATAAATTCATCAGAATTATATTTTACAGATTTAGTTTTATTTCTACAAAATTTAGCAAATTTATACATACTAAGATCAATTTTTTCTAGAAGATCTTCTATTTTTTTATAATTATTTGTATTTATACTAGCTATTTTTCTAGCAATCTCTTTTAAAAGTTTAACAGTAACTTTCACGTCTATTGCAGCATTGTGATATTGATCACCCGTATAAAGGCCAAGAGAATTTGATAAATCTGATAATCTATAACTAGTTTGTGAAGGTAAAAATAATCTAGATAATTCTACAGTATCTAATGACAATTTAGCTTTATACGCTATTCCTACATCATGAAATCTTTTCTTTAGAATAACATAATCTGAAGGAAGACCATGACATACAAGAATATCATCTTTAATATAATTAAATAATTCTTGAGCTACATCTTCAAAAAAAGGTTTATCATGTAACATTTCATTACTTATCCCTGTCAAATCAGTAACAAATGTAGATACTTGTTTTTTCGGCTGAATATAATAATTAATCGATGATATTTCTTTAAAATTTTCATCAAGTTTTGTTGCTGAAAATTGAATAATTTCTTTATCATCTGTTAATTCTATATCAACTACACAAAATAATTTATTCATAAATTCTCTCACCTCTCTTTCAAATCATCTATATATTATCTCTTATATTTAATAAAAAATCTAATATATCTTTTTTATTATTATTTAACTTATGAAGTAAAATATCTTTTTCTAATTTAGAAATTACAGTTTTAATCCATGGACCAGGTTTTCTTTCAATAAAATTTATAATTTCTTCCGATGTAATATCTATATCATCAAAAGAATTTATAGTTAAAATACATTCATCAATATAATTTCCTTTATCATACCCAAAATAATCACATACAAACTTAACATTTTCACGATTATATTTATATAAAATAAATTCTATTGGAGTATTATTTTTAAATTCTTGATTTATTAAATCAAATCGTTTTATTAACTTTATTTCTTTATTTGATAATTTCAATAATTTTAGTTTTTCAAACGAAATATTGTTAATATTCGATAAAATATACAAACTCTGACAGAATGAATAACTTGATAAATCTTGAACTTCAGTAACTTCCTCAAAAAATGGAATATATGAATTAAGCTTACTATCTATTAATAATTCTAAACTCCTTAGATTACCTTTACCAGCTAAAAGCTTTTTAAATTCATTTACAATACGTTCAATAGATACAAATTTTATAAGTTCTGCATTTTTCTTAATAGCGTCTATTGTATTATCCTCAATTTCAAAACCTAACTTAGATGAAAAACGAAACGCTCTTAACATTCTTAAGGCATCCTCATAAAATCTCTCATTAGGATCATTTACAGTACGAATAATTTTAGAACTTAAATCTTTATCTCCATTATGATAGTCGAATAACTTCCCATTATAGTCTAATGCCATAGCATTAATTGTAAAATCACGTCTATCAAGATCCTCTCTTAAATTACTTACAAACTCTACCTTTTCGGGAGAACGATGGTTTGTATAATCTTCCTCAGTTCTAAATGTAGTAACTTCATAACTATCACCATTAACTAAGATTGTTACTGTTCCATGCTGAATTCCGGTATCAATACTCTTACGAAACACCTTCTTTACTTCTTCAGGTAGCGCATTTGTCGTTATATCAATATCAGAAAATTCTTCACCTAATAAATAATCTCTTACACAACCACCAACAAAGTATGCCTCATAGCCATTTCGATTAAATATCTTCAAGATATCAATAGCTCCTTTAAACTTATTTTTGAAGTTATTTATTACCATAGCGTCCTTTCAAATTATTAAAGGACTGGAGAGAAAACCCCAGCCCTTGAAATCTTATTTATTATTTAGATAAGTTATAAGTATCTCTAGCAATCATAACTTCTTCATCTGTAGGAATTACGAAAGCTTTAACTTTAGAATCTGCTGTTGAGATTTCTGCAACTTTTCCACGTACATTGTTTTTCTCTTTATCGATTTGTACACCTAGGAAAGTTAATCCTTCTAATACTTCTTCACGAACCCAAGTAGCATTTTCACCAACACCTGCAGTGAAGACAATTGCATCTACTCCGTTCATAGCTGCAGCATAAGCTCCAACGTACTCTTTAATTCTTGTGATGTAAACATCAATAGCTTCAGCAGCGTGTGGGTTTGTATCTCTAACGTCTTCAACATCACGTAAGTCAGAAGAAAGTGCAGATACACCTTTTAATCCTGATTCAAAGTTGAAAATACGTACGATTTCTTCTAGTGATAATCCAGTTTTTTGTGCGATGTAAGGGATAGTAGCTGGATCAATGTCCCCAGTTCTTGTACCCATTACTAAACCAGATAATGGAGTGAATCCCATAGAAGTATCGAATGATTTACCATTTTTAATAGCACAAATTGAAGCACCGTTACCAATGTGACAAGAAATTGTTTTTAGTTCTTTAGGGTCTTTTCCTAAAATTTCAGCAACTTTTTCTCCAATGTATCTGTGGCTTGTTCCGTGTGCACCGTATTTACGAACCCCATATTTTTCATAGAATTCTCTTGGTACTGCATACATGTATGTTGATTTAGGCATACTTTGGTGGAATGCAGTATCAAATGTTAATACGTTTGGAACTCCTGGTAATTCTTTTTGGAATGAACGAACACCTTTAATATTCGCTGGGTTGTGTAAAGGTGCTAAATCTTCGATAGAATCAACTTTAGCTAATTCTTCTTCAGTTACTAATACTGATGCATCATAGAATTCTCCACCATGAACAACACGGTGACCAACTCCTTCAATTTCTTTAACATCTTGTACAATACCTAATTTTGTTAATTTTTCAAGTAGCATTTCAATAGCCACGTCGTGGTTAGGAATATCTAATGTTTCTTTATTTTTTTCTCCGTTGAATTCGATTGTGAATACACTGTTTTCAATACCGATTCTTTCAACTAGTCCTTTTGTAATAACTTTTTCTTCAGGCATTTCAAATAATTGAAATTTTAAAGATGAACTTCCTGAGTTAATAGCTAAAATCTTTGTCATAAGTAAAAATCTCCTCTTAATCTATTTGCATTATATGTACTATTATCTCATTAAATATCATTAATTACAAGAGTTATTTAAAATTTTTTATAAATAAATTTACAAAAAAACTAATAACTAGAATACGCTCTCTATATTTTAGTTATCAGTTTTTTCTATTTTTATTATTTTTCTTTTAATGCAAAAATATTTTAGTTGAATAAATATTATGAAGTATATGTACTACTAATTACATTCCAACCACCATTTTCATAATGTTCCAATTGACCACTTGAATTAACTCTATATTTACCTACTGTAGTTCCATTTTTCTTCAAGTTAGCATATGCTAAATGATCGCTACCTAACCATACATCATATGAAAAATCAGAATTTACTGAGCCTCTAGAGTAATCTCTAATATATATAGCTCTAGCCCAATCCCCAACTTGAGAATCAGTAAGTTCTTTAGTATTAATAGAACTATTTTCTCTTAGAACAATACTTGTAGATGATGAACTATCTCTAGAACTATCTTTTGTTTTTTCATTTAAACCCCTAACTGTATAAGAACGTTTAAATTCACCTTTTAATTCTAGTTTTTTTGCTTCAGCTGAAGTTTTACTTAAACTAATCGTAACCTCCACTTTTTCACCATTTTTTAAGTTATTAGACTTACTATAAGTAATTGTTGGCTCTTGTAAAAATTTAGTAATAGTAGGATCCTCAGTATCTAGCGTCGGTATTTTCTTAATATCAGCAGAAGCTGTACCGTCTCCATCAGTTCCATAAGGTTTAAAGTCTATCTCATATTGATTTAAATCAACTATTGATTTTTTATCTAGTACATACTTAGTATATCCAAAGTATGCAGTAATCGCTATTAAACCTATTACTAAAAAGCTAATTAAAAAAATTAGACCAGTTTTCTTTTTAGGCTTATCATATTCTACATAATTAAAATTCGGAGGAAAGTTTTCTTGATTATACTGACTATTGTTATTATACCTATTATAATCATTGTTTTCTATATTATTATAATTTGTATTCTGGCTTGAATAACTATCGTTATAATTATTCGAATTATGTGCATACTGATTAGCATAATCTGCATTATCATATTGACCAGTATAAGTCATATCTTGATGTTGCTGATTTTGATAGTTGTTGTTTCCATATTCATAATTTTGGTTATTATATCTTTGATTATTATTTTTTCCCATATTATTTTCTCCTACTTCCTTAATAAATTGTAACTATTATTAATGTATTTAACTTATTTATAATATTACTACAAATAACAAGTGTTTTCTATAAAAATATTATCTATTCATGCATAAATACATATCTAATCTAGTCTAAATAGATTATCAACTCAATTTCTCTCTTACTACATTAATCAATCTTTCGATTACTATGTGCATATCATAATATTTATAGTCTGTAAGACGTCCACAGGAGACAACCTCATTACCTTTTGCTTCTACTAAATATTTTTTATACATTTCATTATTTTTAGCAACGTTAATTGAATAGTATGGTTCATCCCGACCTTTCCAATCTACTGAATACTCACGTGTAATAACTGTTTTTTCTTGAGTACCTTTTTCGAAATGTTTGTGCTCGATAATACGAGTATAACGAACTTCGCGTTCTGTGTAGTTCACTACAGCATTACCTTGGTAATTCTCTTCATCTAATACTTCGTGCTCAAAACGAAGACTTCTATATTCTAATCCTCCGTGTTTATAATCGAAGTATTGATCGATCATTCCTGTAAATACCACTATTTTCGCACTTGCTTCTCTAACTCTTCACGATTCTCAAAGAAGTCTACATTTAGTTCTACTTCAATACCTTTTAACATGTTTTCAATAATAACATTATATCCACCGATTGGAATACCTTGATATCTATCGTTAAAGTAGTTGTTATCGAATGTGAAACGTACTGGAAGACGTTTAATGATAAATGGTGGTAGTACTGTTGCACTACGTCCCCATTATTTTTCTGTATAACCTTTAATTAAAGTTTCGTATACATCAGTACCAATAAGCTTGATAGCTTGTTCTTCTAGTTTTTAGGTTCACAATCTTTTAGATGAGCTGCTTGTTCTGCGATTTTCGCTTTCACTTCTGCAGGAGTCTCAGTTCCCCATAATCCATAGAAATTATTCATATTGAAAGGTAGATTGTATAATTTACCTTTGTAGTTTGCTACTGGTGAATTAATGTAGTTGTTAAACTCAGCAAACTGATTCACATAATCCCAAACTTCTTTGTTAGAAGTTTGGAAAATGGGGGCATAATATTTGAGAACGTTGATTTCTTCAACGTTCTCACAATAGATGTTTCACCAATGTGGTCACATTTATCTATTACTTTTATTTTTTTTCTTTGTTTTGTTGCTTCATGAGCAAAGATCGCACCTGACAATCCAGCCGCTACTATTAAATAATCGTATATTGCTTCCTCCGTTATATAATAAACCAAATCAGGTTTGTTTCTTATTAAATTTTTAACATTACTCTAAAATATTTTATACTTCAAATAATTCTTGAAATAAAAAAACTAATATTCAACGTGATAATTAATATAATAACTGTACTATACCATAAATTATAATTTATATACTTCGCTACTCTTGCTAATACATACGTATGAACAATATATACTCCCATAGTTAATGATGATAACATAACTATTAATTCATTATTTTTCAATACAATATTTTTTTCAATTTTTGCAAAAAATATAAATAGTCCTATACATACTATTTTTACAATCATTGAATCATAAAAATACTCTGCAGTTCCGTTATGATAGACATTTTTCGCTAAATAAAATAATAGTATGGGTGAAATTATAAATATTATACTAAAACTAATCTTAATAAATTTTGTTAATTTGATTTCTTGAATATTTATCTTCCCTAAATATCCACCTAAAATATAATAGAAAAACCATGTCCAAAATCTAAAAGTTTGTGGAACATATTGTTGTATAGGTTTATGAAAAATAAAAGTATTTATCATTTCAATAACTATACCAATAACTATCAATATTAACAAAATAACAGAGTATGAATAATCTTTCTCCAATAATTTTTTTACTATAGGTAATGTCAAATATATTATTATTAACGATCCAAAAAACCAAAATTGATAAGCATATCCTTCTTGAATTAATGAACCTATAATTTTCATTAATGGATTAACATTAAAATCTCTTTTAATCATCCATATCAACATATTCCATACGAATACTATAGTCAAGATTCCCCTTATTTTATTAAAAACATAACTATAAGGCAATTTTTTCTTATTCAATAAAAAATATCCATTTAACATGAAAAATAATGGTATAGCATATGTGCCTAGATAATATAAATGTGCACTTATATTATAATGTTCTAAATTAAATCCAGACCTAGTAGAGTGTAGTACTACAACTCCAATACAAGAAAATATTTTTAATAAATCTAATCCTAAATTTCTCAAATTATCACTCCTAAATCATTATTAAACTCAGCGAAATGATTCACATAATCACATACTTTTTTGTTAAAAGTACGGAAGATGTGAGCACCGTATTCGTGAACATTGATTCCTTCAACATTCTCACTATAGATATTTCCGCCAATATAGTCGCGCTTATCTATTACTTTTACTTTTTTCCTTGTTTAGTTGCTTCATGTGCAAAAATCGCTCCTGACAATCTAGCACCTACCATTAAATAATCATACATTTCATCCTCCTAGTATCATTTCACCTTGAACAACCAGCTTATACATATCTACACTATAATATTTAAATTACAATTTAAAATTCTCTTCTCTATTAAATAACTTTATTCATTAACATTTTTTTAATTTAAAAAAAAGGGAGTAATTCGACAAAATCAATTTCTTCGAAATCACGATTTTTGAGTCACCCCCATACCACATTAATATAGCATATCTTAAATAATAAATTCAATATAAAAGTTATTATTTCTGTTAAAATAACTTCTCTAACTGTCTAGTCGCAGACTTAATCTCATAACCATGTTCACTTAATTTTTTATAAACATATTCTTTGTCTAATATTCGTCCCTCTCTAACAGACAGAATCTTATCCGCCCAAAGCTTCCATTCATCTTTTAAAGAGAGTCTATTATCATAGTTTTCCAGTATTCTTGCAACTGGTAAGTGATTTGCTGTTACTACTGGTAAGCCATTAGCTTGGGCTTCAACTAGCACGATTGGTAATCCTTCAAAATTAGACGGGAAGAAAAACACATCTAATATATTTAGCATTTCTCCTACATTACTTTTTAAACCAGTAAAAATCACCTTATCTTCAACACCATATTCTTTAGCAAGATTTTTCAAGAATGTCGTATCCCCTTTTCCAATAAAAACTAATCGAGAATTCAGTTCTTTCTTTATTAGTTCTGAAAATACTTTAACACAAAAACTTTGGTTTTTCGCTTTTTCATATAAACGTGATACTTGTCCAACAACAAGACAATCTTCTGAAATATTATATTCTTTTCTCAGTTTTTCACGAACTTCTTCGTTATATAAAAATTGTTCTACTTCTATAGCATTATTAATAATTAGTGCCTTTTTTCTTTCCTTGCCGTAATAAAAATGATTTGCAGCTTCTACTCCACACGCCCAAAAGTCTGTTGCATATTTCCCAACAAATAGACGATTTATAGGATGTATAAATCGATAAAACTTGTCAGCAGTTGCACAATGACCATGCACAATTCTTTTTTTAATACCATACTTTTTAGCAAGCTTTAAAAATTCAAGATGAGTCAATCCATTTTGATTAGACCATAGTATATCATACCGATGGGCATTGTTTCTAAAGAATTTATCCCACTCTTTCAATGCTAGTTTTATATTTGGTCTTAACTTAGGTATTCTATGAACGACAATTGGATTTTTGCACAATTTTTTAAAATGATCACTAAATTCAACATTTTCTGTACCCTGAAGTAAAAATTCAAATTCAAATTCATCTGTATTTATGTTATTGTAAAAATCTACAACTATTTTTTCTAATCCCCCAACATCAGGTACCAAGCCACAAACTAATACTCTTTTCATTTATTTTCTCCTTAATCTCTTTAAAAACAATATTTTTCGCATCATACGTACAATTAATTTACCTGCCTCATGATTTCTATATGTATAAATATATATACTAAATAACCCAACATATAGGAGTATTTTCATAAATATAGTGACAATAAATTCCTGTTTAGAAAATACAAAAACATCTAATAAGATAATACAGACAATACTTATCGTAAATACTGCAAAATGTTTAATCATGTTTTTGAAATATTCTTTTGCTGAAGATTTGATCCCATACTTAAACGCGCTATACGGCTCATACCATATACAAGTTACCACCGTTGAACAAATAGTACCTAATAAAATACCAGCTACACCTAGATCTAAGACAACAAGATAATAAAGCGAAAAAACTATATTTAATATAATTTCTGAAATAGTTTTATAATTTTGTTCATAACTTAGTCCATATACTGATATTAAAATAAGCGCAGGCCTTCTATAATTTGTTAAGAAAAAATTAACAACTATAAGAACTACAACTCCTATATTAAATAGGAAATCTTTACCCAACCAAATCGTTATAAATGGATTAATAAAGATTAAGAAGCCCATACTTAAAAGATAAACCATACTAAAGACAATAAATTGAAATTTTTTTATAAAGTCAAGTTTAGTAATAAGTGTAGTATCTTCAGAATGAATTAAATTACCTATTGAGGATGTAACTGGATTAATTGTTGTACTTGCTAATAGAGATAAAAATCCAAGTACAAAAATATAATTCCCATATAGACCTATAGCGGTTAAACTTATATAAGCCCCCATTAGAAGGCTATCAGTTTGAAAAACAATAGTTTCTCCAATACTCCCTACAATATTACCTTTTATATTTTTAACAAATCTCGCCTTTTCTTCTTGAGTAATAGAAGTGACTTCTTCATTAAACAAATAATCATACATTTTATCAACAATGCTAGACATGATAAAATTACCAACTATATTCATTAATATCCCTACTAAAAGATATATAATAAAATTCTTAGTATAGATTAAGACTCCAATCTGTAGAAGAATACGAAGAACATAAAGACTAAAATCAATCGAAGTCATGACGTAATTACGTTGATCTACATATAACAATGTTCTTTTGTAAGAGAAAAAGTAACTCGAAGCAGAATTAAAAACAAAAAGAAAGTAAATAATATACACTTCACGATTTACAGGATAATCCTTAATTATATACGGTAAAAACAATGCTAGAATAGATCCAATGATGAAAATACCAATCCCAATCATCCTATATAACTTTTTAAATAAAATCATAAAAGCATTAATCTTAGCATGCTCTTTTCTAGCAAGTGGTCCATATAAAGCATATGTCATAGCACCACCTATCCCCAATTCAGCTAAGGATAACATTGATACTAAGCTAGATAAATAATTATTTAAACCTAAATAAGTTACTCCAAGAATATTTAAAAATATTGTACGGCTTACAAATCCAATAAGTGCTTGAAAAGGTTGTATCGCAAGAGCGATACTCGTATTTAAAGTTGCATAATCTGTTCTACTTTTTTTCATCTATTTCCTCTATTCATTTAGTGCTCCTTGATATAATTTATACAGATAACTATTTGGAATGATCTCTTTTTCATTGATTTTATAAGTTGTTTTCATGATAGGAGTTGTTTTCAATACATCATTCCATTCCGTGTCATCAAAAATATCATTTGCGTGGTCTCTTAAAAACCAGAGTTTCTCAGCAGATTCTAAAACAGGTAATCTATCTACTAATATACTAAATTCATCATTACACTCATATTCGGACAAAATAAAGTAATCCATCATTAGATAATGAATGAATATTGGATATTTACGAACATAGTAAATATATAAATCCCGAATATGCTTGAAATGTTTTTTTCCTTTTTGTCCTGCAAGGAAAAAACCTGACCATTTATAGTCGCAAATTGTTCTTTCTATTTTATTGGTATTTAAAGGTGGATGATTCAAACTAAAAAATTCTCCTTCAAACATTTCTACTGTGGCGTATCGAGATACAAATAATGTTGCATCCATCCATATCCCACCGTATTGATATAATATACTAAAACGAATAATATCAGAATAATGAGCGGCTGACAATTCTTTTTTCTTATATTTTTCTGTAATATCTTTTGGAATATTGACAAAATGCTCAAGATTTTTGTCCGTTAACAAATGAAATTCACAGCCACTTCTCTCAGAAAACTCTTTTATTGTTTTTACAGTAGCTTTTACCGTTTCAGGCATTTGAGCTTCTCCCTGTTGCCACATTGTCCAAATAATTTTTGGAAATTTTTTTGTAACTTCTTTTTTATCAGTATTCGATTCATCTATTTTAGCTTCTCTTCGTAATTTTAGAACAAAATCTAAAATAACATTTTTACTAAAGTCATAGTATTTTGAATCAGACTGTTGCGTAAGATAGTATGCAAATGTTAATTTAGGGCCAAAATATCTTAAAATCTTATTGTACCTAGTAATTTTTTCTTGTACTGACTGTAATTTCACGATTTTATAATTCCCTTTCACATTTTTCTAAGGCTGTTTTTAGATAATATCCTTGTCGAATTTTCTCTCCAATTCTCTTACTGTTTTTTACCAATTCTTGATACTCATCTTCAGAAATCGATTTTAAAGTTTCTGAAATTTCAAATAAAGAATTTACGAATATTCCACAATTGTTATTTCTTACAAAATCAGCAAGAGCGGACTGACTCCAAACAATAATTGGAAATCCAGATGCTAAATAAAGCGAAGCTTTGTGAGGATTATTCAACTTTAAATACTCCCCATACATTCCACTACAAGTGTGTGCGCTATCTCCATCCCATACTAAACCAAACCCGCCTTGCAGGTGATTAGGCAGTTCATCTGGAGTAAATACTCCCTTATAATGAACATTATTCGGAAGATGTTCAGACTCAAAGTTGATACCATAAATTTCAAATTCGGGGTTTTCGGGTAGATTACGAGCATACCTTGTTTTACGAATATCAAAATTACCAGCTAGTAAGATTTTATCTTTATCATAATTTTTATCCTCGTTAAAATCAGGAATTAAATAGTCAAATATCTCTAACGAAACAATTTTCTCTTTATTAATTCCCATTTTTACTAGTTCGGACTTCATTTTATCATTATGTGCTATGATCCCATCTACTCTTTCTAAAACTGTTTTATTTTGTAATAAATGGATGATAGAATATTTAAAATCAGAAAATGATTTAATTTTTTTATTTCTAAGCGATTCAATATCATGAATAAGTAAATACGCCTTAAAATTTCTTTTCTTTAAAAACTTCATACGTATTTGTTTCTTTAGCGACTGCCACAACAGTGGAAATTGAAGAATAATAACATCATTTTGATTTAAATGATTGTTCTTTTGACTTTCTGTTAAATAATATTCTCGATAGCCATTATCCAACCAAATTTTTTCAGCATCCATTCTCGCTTTGGGACCTGCATGATTTGCTTTTGCATATGTTTCTTTTAAAAAATACTTCACCTTGATTTACCCCCTTCGAAATTTTTTAACTACATATTCCTGCCAGCGCCATTGTAGTCCTCCAAGAATACGTGAAATAATAACGATATGTTTAGGGAAAAGTAAATAGGCATGAATTAAAAACGATTTTTTTGAAGTTTTCGCATATTTATTTAAATAATTACGATATTTCTCTTCATAGGTATTACCTTCAAAAATATGGTAATCTATCACGTGCATCAATACTAAATTAAACAATCGACGATAAATATAACTTAGTGCTTCTTTATCATTCTCGTATAATTGTTCTAATTTATCACAAATCGTAAACAAATCTAAATTTTTTTCGCTAAATTCTCGATTCATAATACTACCAGAACGTACACGATAATAATAACCTATATAATTAATTTTTACCATTTTATTTATATGTTTTAAAATTCCAATTCCACCATAAACATCTTCATAAAATAAACCTTCTAAAAATGGAAAACCGATAATTAATTTTCTTCTAAATAGTTTAGCAACTGCATTTAAACGTACAATATTATCACTACAAAGAGAAACCAACGCTCCTTTAGCATCTCCTCTAAAGACTATTCCTATATTATCTTTTGTTTCTAATTCTAATTCTTGTTCATTATGAGTATACCAACATTCTACGATATCAATATTTTCTGAGGTCATCGGTTTCATTAGTTGTTCAAGCATATCTTCTTTAATTACATCATCACTATCGACAAAAGTAATAAATTCAGCAGTTGATTCCTGAATTCCTCTGTTACGTGCCCCGCTCAACCCTCTGTTTTCTTGATTTATTAAATAAAAACGGGAGTCTTGTTGACAATATAGTTCACAAATTTCCTGCGATTTATCGGTAGAACCATCGTTTACTAATATTACTTCTATATTTTTATATGTTTGCTTTCTAATGCTATCTAAACATTCATCTAAATATTCTTCAACATTATAAACGGGTACAATTACACTTATTAACTTTTCTAATTTCAACTTTTCTCCTTTCCTCCTTTTTTAAGGATATATTTGCAACAACAATCTATTATTACTTGTTTAAATTTCTTAAAATATTATATTTTTTTATTAAGTTTATCAAATTTATACTTAATAGAGCTATGGACATATTTTACAAAATAATTATGTTCATTCTTATTATTTGTATCTACAAAATATCAATTAGAACTAACATCATCAATATTTACAAATATGATAAATTCGATTATTAAATTACATACTCCAATATTTCACAAGATACTTTGCCCTTTATCTTTTTACTAAACGAGTAGAAACAAAGCTATTATACTTATTCTAAATTATCCCTTTTATAATTTATTTTATTACGAATATCCAAATACTTTAAATATAGCGGAAATATAATTATAATAAATAATTTCGAAGAAAAATTATACCATCGTAATAATTTACTGCTTTTTAAAACTTCTGAAGATTTTTTTGCAATTCCAAGATATTTTTTTAGATTCCCGTCGTATTCCTTAAAATAAGGGTGACCAGGACGAATTTTATATAATTCAACATGCGCAATACAAACTAAAAAGAGTACTTTAGCTATATATGGTAATAATTTATCCTCACTAAATTTTTCTAATAAAGAATCCCCAATTTTAAATAGATCTAAATTTTTACTATCAAATTTTCTTCTCATAGTGCTTCTAGGATGAATACGATAATAGTAACCGATGTAGTTAATTTTCCTCATTTTTTCTATATTCTTTAATGAAACAATTCCTGAATATAAATCTTCATAAATTAAATTTTCTAAAAATGGAGTCCCCTCTACTATTTTTCTACGGTACAATTTAGCTACAGGACTCCACTTTATCTCCATATCGAAACATTTTTTTAGTGCCTCTGATGAAGTAAATTCTTCAATTTTCAACTGTCTATTTTTTATATTATATATTTCTTTGTCTTCTGTAAAATCACATTCTACAATATCAATTCCTGTATCCATATATCTCATTAATTGTTGTAACATATCACTTTTTATAACATCATCGCTGTCCACAAAAGTGATAAATTCACCTTTAGAAATGACAACTCCATTATTACGCGCAACACTTTGTCCTTGATTTTCTTGATTAATTAAATAAAAACGAGGGTTTTGTTGACAATATCTTTCACAAATTACTTGTGAATTATCAGTAGATCCATCATTAACTAATATAACTTCGATATCTGTATACGTTTGATTTTTTATACTCTCTAAACATTCTTCCAGATATTTTTCTACATTATAAACTGGAACTATTATGCTAATCATTTTTATTCTGACATCTCCTTTATAATTTATTATATTACCCTTCATATTTAAATACTCAAATTTTTCTTATATACAATTTATCGTTTAAATTATTAATTAATTTTTTAGTAGAAATCCATCTATTTTGTAATTTTTTATAAATAGGATAAGTGATAGTTGTATAATATTTTGGAGCAAATAAGTACAGTCTCAATAGACGATATTTTCGAACAACTTCCTTGGATTGCTTTGCTATAAAAGCAGCCTTTCTAATAAAATCTTCATATAAATCAGCATAGATATTCATCTTATTTATTCCATCTTTTAAATAGTGTCCATGACCAATATAAAACATAAAATATCCAATATAGGGAAGCATATCTTCATCATCTTTAAAAGAATCTATTAATTGATTTCCTACTTTAAAAATATCTAAATCTTTTTCAGTATAGGATTTCGTCATAGTACTATTTGGACGAACTCGATAATAATAACCAATATAATCAACAACTACTATTTTTCGCATATGTTTTAAATAATTTATTCCTGTAAAAACATCTTCGTAAATATATCCTTCTAAAAATGGAACTTTTTCAACAATTTCTCTTCTATATAGTTTTGTAACTGGACAAAACTTCACTTCTTTAATCTCAATACAATTAAGAATTGCTTCTTTAGCATTTCCTTTAAATACAATTTTAGAAGGCTTATTAAGATAAAATTCTTCTTTTTTTCTTGTCATTCTACATTCTACGATATCCACTTCCGTCTTCATGTAAGGAAGTAGTACTTCTAACAGGTTTTTATTGATAACATCATCGCTATCCACAAACATAATAAATTTTCCAACAGATTCTTTAACACCGCGATTCCTTGCGACACTTTGTCCTTGATTTTCTTGATTAATTAACTTAAAACGACTGTCTTTCTGACAAAACCGTTCACATATTTCCCTTGAACCATCAGTTGAGCCATCATTAACTAGTATCACTTCAATATCAGTGAAAGTTTGCTGCTTTATACTTTCTAGACATTCTTCTAAATATTCTTCCACATTATAAACGGGTACGATAACGCTTATCATAAATTAAATTTTCTCCTCATTTATCTTATTCATCTACCTTTACTTCTTTTATGCCATTTTTCAATTTCCAAATTGCATAATAGACTGGGAATACAATTGAATTATAATATTTTGGGCAAAAGTTATAGAGCTTAATTAAACGTGACGCTCTAGCTAAGTCTGGATTTTTCTTTGTTAATGTTACATACTCAGCTAATTTTTGATTATAGAATTCTCTATATGGATTCCCTTTTTTTACATAACTGTGATAATGCATCGTAGCCAAATGAACTAAAAAACTACCAACATAAGGAAGAAGGTCTTCTCTATCAGCATATAATTCTATTAATTTATCACAAACAGTAAATATATCTAGATTTTTTGGTGAAAATTCTCGGTGCATTATACTACCTAAACGTACTCGATAATAATATCCTACATAGTCAATTTTAATCATTTTTCGAATATATTTTAACATCCCTATTCCACTATAAACATCTTCATAAAATACACCTTCTATATATGGAACTGCTTCAACAATCTCTCTTCTGTACAGTTTAGTAACTGCATTAACATTTAGAGTATGATGCGGGAAAAACTTAACTGCCTTATTTGAATCTCCTTCAAAAATAATGGTTGTTGTCTCAATATTTTCATCCAAAAATTCCATTTTCTTTACTGTAAATATACACTCTACAATATCTACATCCTCAGCCATGTATTGCATTAACTTTTCTAAATAGTTTGTTTTAATAATATCATCGCTATCTACAAATACAATATACTCTCCAGTTGATATTTCTACCCCTTTATTTCTTGCAGCACTTAATCCTTGATTTTCTTGATTAGTTAAAAGAAAACGACTATCTTGTTTACAATATTTTTCACATATTTCTTTAGAATTATCCGTAGATCCATCATTAATTAATATAACTTCTATATCTACATATGACTGTCTTTGAATACTATCTAGACACTCTTCTAAATATTTTTCCACATTATAAACAGGAACTATTACACTAATCATAAACTATATCCTTTCAAAATTTAATTTATCTTAAATAAACTATTTTTCTATACCGACATTTTCTAGAAGTGTCTTAGTAAAATCTCTTTGAATTGAGTTTACTTTTGAATTAATTTCATTTCTTTCAAAATAGAACTCATCCTCAGATTTCATAACACTATTAAGAAACTCCAATAAATCGTCAAAATTACTAACAGTCGGACCTACCATTAAGCTTTTCACATCATCGAATACAAATCCCCTATTTTCTTTGTATTCTTCATAATCATTTATAGTAAACGCCACAGGTCTATTCAATAAATAGTAATCCAAAAATACAGAGGAATAATCCGTAATCAACGCACTAGTAGTTCCAAGGAACTTATACAAAGTACCATAGTGTTGACTAATAGTCTCTTCTGACAACATATGAATATTTGAGTAATTATTTTTAAATTTAAAATGAGACTCCTCTAACGGATGCAATTTAATATAAAGATGATATTCATATTCTAAAAGCAGTTTATTTACTTTACTAAATTCAGTATCATCAAGGGAAAAAATAATCGCATCTTGACTATCATGATAATTCTTTGAATTACGATAAGTTGGCATCCAAATAATATTTTTATCTTTTTCTTCTTCAAATAACTCGTCATTCCTAATATTCCCTACTAACAACATTTGCTCATCATTAGCATTAAATGCTGCTTTCATAATCGGAGTAAACAAATCAGATGAAGAAACTAATTTTGTGAAAAAATTATAATCAATATTTTCCATACCATTCTCAAGATTACCAATTTTTTTCAAAGGCATCCCGTGCCATAAATTCACAACCATCTGTTTTTTTGTAGGTTTAATTGGATATTTTCCAAAAGAATAAAAGAAGTATTTTGAAGTTAAAAAATAGTATAATCCATTGTATATAGAAACAAATTTCACCTTGTTATCTTTTTTTAAATGATAAAAATTATTTGAAGCACAGACAATCTCATATTTATCTTGATAGCCATTGTCAACTAAATATTGGTACAAAGTTCTAATATTATCTCTAAAACCCCAGTTTGAATATATAACTATTCTATCCCTTTTTTTAGGAATTAGTGTATTTAATTTAGAAGTAACATCACTTATTTTGAAAAATAATGTTTTTAAATTTTTATTCATATTACTTCTTCAAACCTTTCTGATAAATTTCTTTTAGATTAATTATATTTTCACTGATATCAAAATCGATTAATCGTTCATCAAAATCTCTCTTATTATTTACTACTTGCACTTTTTCAATATAATCTATCCATTTATTTTTATCTAATGGCAAAGCAGTACAAATATTATTAACAATCTGAGTTGTTGAGTCTATTGTTTCATTCATTATAATATCAACCCCTGAACATTGCGCTTCAATCAAAACCATCGGAAACCCTTCATAAAGTGAAGGAAATGCGAAAATATCGAAAGCCGAATAAAATTTATACGCATCTTCTCTTTTCCCTGTAAAAATAACATTAGTCATTTCTTTACATTTTTCTTCTAAAATTAGACGATCAGGTCCTTCTCCTACTAATAAGAAAGTTACCTCAGGTAACTTTCTGGCAAGTTCAATCAAAAAGTTCTGATTCTTAAATCGATTTAGTATACCTATCATTCCGACTACTTTTATATTTCCCTTTATATGAAATTCCTCTCGAATCTCTTCTCTATATTTCAATGAAAATTTATATTTATTAATATCAATCGCATTTGGAACTATTTGAAAATTTTTATTACCGAAAATTTTAATTCCCGCTAACTTGCCACACGATACACGATGAGTGGCATTTTTTAATGCTAAGAAAACTAAAAATCTATTTCGAATACTTTTCAGAATAGTATCCGAAAATTGACTACTATGATTATGATAAATACGTACCTTAACACCATGTTTTTTAGCATAATAATTATGAATGAAAGCAGTAATAGGGTTATGTACATGTAGAACATCAATCCTATTATTTTCATAAAACTCTCTGCATTCTCTACCATAACGCATCATCTTAGAGACTTTCAAAGAAGGGAATAATATTCTTTTAATTCCTTTTTCATCTAAGTATTTATTAAAAGGAAAATGAGAATCACCATTAGACTCACCAACCATATATTCAAATTCTTCATCATCTGTCTTAATGTGATTTTTTATGAAGCTTTGCACTCCACTGATAGTATTTCTTACTCCACCCGTCACATGTATAACACGATATTTCATTCTAACACCTGCTATTCAAATCATTTTTTATTTTAGATGTAGATATCTCCTTTGTTCGAGAAAGATAGACAACCTCTATACCAAAATCTTTCAAATAATCAAATTTGCCTTTCCAGTCATCTCCAATTACAAAGACATCGATGTTATATTTTTGTATATCAGAAATTTTTTGTTCCCAATTTTCTTCTGGAACTACAAGATCAACATATCTAACAGCATCTAAAAGTAGTTTTCTATTTTCGTAATCAAAGTAGCATTCTTTATTTTTTTCTTTATTATTAAATTCATCAGTAGATAATCCTACAATAAGATAATCTCCTAAAGATTTTGCTCTTCTTAGTAGGTTAATGTGACCATAATGTAATAGATCAAATGTTCCATAAGTTATTACTTTCTTCATTTTCGACTTTTAACCTCAACACTTTCTCTCATTTTCTTTTTATAAATTAGTTTTCTAATAGAATTAGGAAGTACTCTGACAATATTGCGTGCAAAAATATTTCGACATAATTCAAGTCTCGAGATATAACCTCGTCTATAAAAATCTGCCTGTAAGAAGAATTCTGTTTTTACATAAAGTAATCCACCTCTACGAAGATAACTTGAATCATCCGTTTGCATGACTACTAATGGCTCTTGAATATTCAAAAAGTCCTTTGTTGGATTATCATGAATAAGTCTCATCGTTAAATCATAATCCTCTAAATATCGAAACTTTCTATAATTTCCTACTTTTAAAATATATTCTTTTTTCATCATACTTGAAGGATTATTAAACGGATTTCTAAACTTAGAATACTCTCTAATTTCTTTTGTTCTTTCAGGAACTGTTTTTAAAGCCGTAAATTCGGTATTCTTTTCTAGAATATTAGTTCCAACCATAATAAGATTTGGATTTTCTTCAAAAGCTTTAATTTGTTTTTCAAAACGTGTTTCTTCAGAATAATCATCACTATCCATTCTTGCAATTAGGTCCGTATTACATTTTTCTACTCCAAAACGAGATGCAGGCCCTGAGCCCACATTAGTATCGAGTTGATACACTTGTAAGATTGGAATTTCGATTTTTATTTGGTCTATTTCATCATATAATTCTTGAGTTAATTCCCCATCACAAACTAAAACAATTTCTGTGGGTTTAATAGTTTGACTATATGAAGTTAACAAACTTTTTCTTAAATTATAAGGTTTTTCTTTTTCATATACAGTCATTAAAACTGAAAACTCCATATCTATCTTAAAACTCCTTTCCTACTAACCAATCTACAATAACAGAACGATATGGTGAGACATTATACCATTCAACTTTATAATATACTATTACAAATAAAAATATTGAGTATACTATAATTATTAAGTAAAGCAATGCCCACTTGATTCTTCTATCTGACACTTTATGTATAAACATAGGAACGTACAAAGCGGCAAATGGTGAAAAATAATGAGCGAATCTACTTAATAGACTAGTTTGCATAGTTGTGATAGTAAATATTAAATAACAGAAAAACAATATCCTAATGTATTCTTCAGATTCAGTTAATTCGCTATTCTTTAAGATTATCTCACCAATCACAAAAAATATAATATAAACTATTGATAACGCAACTGGTGCGAGCTTATAACTATCTAAAAACCAAGATGATTCTAAATATGATGTATATTGAGGAAATATATTAACAAAAAATTCTGAAAAATTCTTTAATAAAGGAAATGTTAATATTAATCCTAGAAGAACAACTACAAAAACTTTCAAACTCAAATGAATCTTTCTCAATATTATAAATAATATACAAATAATTCCAGTTATATGGAACAATGGTGCAATCAAAGTACAAAGTAAACCTCTTATATACTTTTCTTTGGTAAAAAAATGAAATCCTAATAAACCTACAGATATTGATAAACCTTGACGTATATTTGAAAAAGAATACAATAGCATCCCAAGAGAACTAAAATATATAATTAAACTAATATATATATTCTCAGAATAATTCCAAAAAACATAAAACCAAATCGATACTGTTATTACCGCAAAGGAAAATAACAATATAGTATAGTTATCTGAAAAATTTCTTAATGAATTATTGAGAAGAATATATCCAACTTCAAATCTAGACTTAAAAATATTTGATAGTTCTGGTATTTGTAAAGAATTTTCTTTAAATACATTTACATAGAAATTAAGATCTCCTCCAACACTAGAACTTCTAAATCCATCAAGAACTAAGAATAAAATAAAAGTAGGAATTGTTAACAATTTTATTTCATCTTTTTTCTCTTCAAAGTAAGTATATATTGTAGATAATCCTACAAGATATAAAAAAACAAAAATATATAGTAACATTCCTACTCCTTTCTAATCTATTATCTATTTATAATAGATTTAACTATTTTATTTATAATTATAATGGTAATAGCTATTCTCATGTGTTTCTAATTTATTTGCTACAATACCTAAAAGTCTAGCTCCAACATTATTCAATCTTTTTTTTGCTTCTATAATTTGTTTTCGTTTGCTTATTTGCATATCAACAACTAGTAAAGTCGCATCCGCAACTCTAGCCATTATCTGAGCATCAGTAGCAGCTAATAAAGGTGGTGTATCTACTATTACATAATCATAATTATCGATACAAGAATTTAAAATATCCTCCATAGTAGAACTTACTAGCATTTCTGATGGATTAGGAGGTACTGGTCCAGATGTTAAAACATCAAATTCCACATCATTTACATTTAAATGACTTACTGCATCCTCGCTTATTTCTCCTAAAATTAGTTTACTCAATCCTGTATTATTTCTTTTATCAATTAATTTATGTTGTGTCGGTTTTCTCATATCAGCATCAATTAAAATAACTTTTTTACCTTGTTGAGCAAGAGATGCAGTAAGGTTTAAACTAACTTCACTTTTCCCTTCATTGGGATTTGCGCTAGTTATTACAATTATTTTTAAATTTCTCCCGAAATTTGAAAACTGTATATTACTTCTTAGTGTTCTATATGATTCTGATGCAATAGACTTACTATTATGAATAACTTCAATATACATAATTTTACCTTCTTTCTTTTTCTTTCACAGCAGGTATCATACCTAATACGGAAACACCTGCCAGTTCTTCCAAATCATCTAATGAATCTATTGAGTCTCCCATTATAAAACGAATAAAAACAATATTAAGTCCAATAAATGTAAATACTATAAAAGAAATAAGCATATTTTTCCATAAGCTCGGATATACAGGATTATAACTACCTACTACATCAGTAACTATAGACAAATCATCTCTTCCAATCTTTTCAGCAGCAAAAGATTTATAATCAACTATGTATTGTTTTGCATAGCGTTCAGCTAATTCCCTATCAGTTGAACGTATCGTAAGTGTTAATAATTGTGAACCTGAATCATTAGTAAGTTTTATAGATTTAATATTCTTAATCTCTTCTCCTGTCAAATCCAGTGATTTATTAGTTTCTTCTCTAATATTTGGTAATTCTGATATTTCTAGATATGTTTTCACCTGTCTTTGTAATAAATTAATAGATGTTAAAGCATTTGAATCGTCATTCTTATCACTAGAACTTTTCATAATCAGTGTAGATGAAACACTATAAATAGGAGTGATAGCAAAAACTGTATAGGCACTTACTACAGCTACTCCACTTAATATGAATATCAGTAAAATCAAAAGTTTCTTTTTAAAAAAATTAAATACTCTTGTAATATTGTTATTTAATAAATGCATTTTTTTCTCCTCAAGTTTCCTATGTTCTTTTTATCTTGCACCATGTCTTGTAAAAATTACCATAATCGTTTTTAACAAAATCAATGAGTCCAATTTAAATCCTCTATTTTGAATATAATACTTATCAAACTCTAATTTTTCTTTTGGAGTTAATGAATAACCTCCATTAACTTGAGCCCATCCTGTAATACCAGGTTTAACCAAAAGACGGTCATTAAAATCGGGTATGTATTTAATAAATTCTTTAATCAATTCTGGTCTTTCTGGCCTAGGACCAATAATAGACATATCTCGCTTTAGAATGTTAACCAATTGTGGTAACTCATCAATTCGCGTTTTTCTAATTATACGTCCTACTTTTGTAATTCTTTCATCATTTTCACTAGCCCATTTAGGTCCATCTTTTTCCGCATCAATATACATTGATCTAAGTTTATATATTTTAAAAATTCTACCATTTAATCCAACACGTTTTTGCGTATATATTGGATTCACACGTAACTCAATATAAATAGCAATACAAGCAAAAATACAAATTGGAACAGCAAGCATCAATAATATTAGACAAAAAATAAACTCGATAGAACTTTTAATATTTTCATAATATTTCACTTTTGCGTTCTTCTATAAAAGCAAACTAAGTTGTGTATTCCCAATACAATAATAAAACAAATACTTATTATTACTTTAAATTTAGGATAAAATAATGTTCAATCATACCTAATTAATAATGAGTTCATTTTTAAAATTTTTTATTAGTATAAAATACATATTTTATATGCTTTTAATACTCTCCTTCCACTGCACTTTGGCAGTAAGTGTATCAATTTTTTAATCAGCTGTTTAATCCAACTATATCATTTCAATAATTTTTATTGTACTTTTTAATGTATTAAGTAGATTTGATATATTTGGAAATAGATTTTTATTTAAGTTTTAAAGTTCATTTATACTTTCTATAAAAAAAAAAAAAACAGCATAACATTTCCTTTACTTTTCTTATTTACATTATATCACATTATAAAATATTAATACAATATATAATTAACAAAATTTGTTTATGATTTTTCATATTACTATTAAACTGGATTTTTTATTAAATTATTCTGTGTATGTATATATTTAAGGTAAGTTATCATATGAAAATATTTATAAGTTGTTCATTCGGATTCTTTTACAAATATTTATTAATCGTTTAGATTATTCTTATAATACAAGTATTTTCATTCTAAATATTATCTCATTACAAAATAAAAAAAACCCTGTAAATCTATATTTAGATTTACAGAGTCATATTTTTATTATATTATCCTATTGATCCTTCCATTTCAAATGAAATTAATCTGTTTAATTCCACAGCGTATTCCATTGGAAGTTCTTTTGTAAATGGTTCGATGAATCCCATAACTATCATTTCGGTAGCTTGTCCTTCATCGAGACCTCTACTCATTAAGTAAAATAGTTGTTCTTCTGATACTTTAGATACTTTTGCTTCGTGCTCTAATGATACGTTAGAGTTTTTAACTATGTTGTAAGGAATAGTATCAGATGTTGAGTACTCATCTAGAATTAAAGTATCACATTCAATATTCGAACGAGAACCTTCAGAATTTTTACCAAAGTGAATCCATCCACGGTAGTTAACTTTTCCACCTCGACGAGACATTGATTTAGAAACAACAGTAGATGATGTTCTAGGTGCTAAGTGAATCATCTTAGATCCAGCATCAAGTACTTGTCCTTCACTAGCCATAGCTATAGATAATGTACTTCCACTTGCTCCTTCACCAACTAAAATACATGCTGGATACTTCATAGTTAATTTAGAACCTAAGTTTCCATCTACCCATTCCATAGTACCGTTTTTCTCAACAATCGCACGCTTAGTAACTAAGTTATAAACGTTCGTTGACCAGTTTTGAATAGTTGTATATCTGAAACGAGCATTCTCTTTAATAAAGATTTCTACTACAGCGGCATGAAGTGAACTTGCTGAGTAAGTTGGAGCTGTACATCCTTCTACGTAGTGTAGAGAAGAGTTTTTCTCAATAATAATTAATGTACGCTCAAATTGTCCCATTTTTTCACTGTTAATTCTAAAGTATGCTTGAAGCGGTGCTTCTACTGATACATTTTCAGGACAGTAGATGAATGATCCACCTGACCATACCGCAGAGTTTAAGGCTGCGAATTTATTATCGTTGAAATCAACAGCTTTTGAGAAGTATTCTTTAAAGATTTCTTCATGATTTTTTAACGCTGTATCAGTATCTTCAAAGATTATTCCTTTTTCTTCGAATTGTTTATGCATATTGTGATAAACTACCTCAGACTCATATTGTGCAGATACACCTGCAAGGTATTTTTGTTCTGCCTCTGGAATTCCAAGTTTTTCAAAAGTATTTTTAATCTCTTGTGGTACTTCATCCCATGAGCGTTCTGTTTTTTCTGATGGTTTTACATAGTATGTTAAATCCTCAAAATCTATTTCAGATAAATCTCCACCCCATGTAGGCATCGGCATTCTGTAGAACTCTTTTAATGCATTTAGACGGTATTCTAACATCCATTGTGGCTCTTCTTTTCTTTCAGAAATAGTTTTAACGATTTCTTTTGTTAATCCTTTATCAGTCTTGAATATAGATACATCTTTATCTGAAAATCCATACTGATAATCGGTAAACATTTCTTCATTTTTATTCAATGCTATCACTCCTTCTTCTATTTATTTTCTTCTAAAATTTTTTCTGTAATTTTCCATGCTAAAGTAGCACACTTAACCCTAGCTGGAAGTTGAGAAATATTTTGTAATGAAATACTATCTTCTAAGTTTTCTTCATTAAATTCATTTCCCATAATCATATTTAAAAAGTCTTTTATCTTGGCATTAGCTTTCTCTACTGATAAACCTTTTAATTCCTCAGTTAACATAGAAGCTGAAGCTAGTGAAATCGAACAACCAGTTCCTACGAATTTAATATCTTCAATAATATTGTCTACTAATTTCATACTAACTGTTATTTTATCACCACAAGATGGATTCAACATCTCCAACTTGTAACTACTCTCTATTTCCCCATTATTTCTAGGATGCTTACTATGATCTAAGATTACTTGTTTATATAAACTTTTTAAATCGCTAAAACTCATTTTCAAAAAACTCCTTCGTTTCTTTTAATGTTTGAATAAAGAAATCTATCTCTTCTTTTGTATTATATAAGTATAGACTTGCTCTTGCTACTGAGTATGTTCTTAACTTTCCTAATAATGGTTGAGTACACTGATGTCCTGCTCTTATGCAAATACCTTTTTCATCTAAGAAACTCGTTAAATCGTGAGGATGAACACCTACCAAGTTAAAAGTTATTAATGAAACTCTCTCTTCTATGCTTTTAGTTCCATAAATCTCTATATTTTCTATCTTAGAAAGCTCAGAATACATATATTCAGTAAGCTCTTTAGTGTAGTTCTCAATATTTTCTAAGCCGATACTATCTAGATACTTAATAGCGGCTCCTAATCCTGCTGCTTGTGCAAGCAGTGGCGTTCCAGCTTCAAATTTATCAGGAAGAATAGCCCATGTTGCTGAAGTATCTTCAACAATACCAATCATTCCTCCACCGAATTCAACCGGATCAAATTTTTCTAATAGATTTTTTTTACCATATAGAACTCCAATACCAGTAGGTCCACACATTTTATGTGCACTGAAAGCTAAGAAGTCACAATTCATTTTTTGAACATCAATCTTTAAATGAGGAACTGATTGTGCCGCATCTACTACAAAATAAATATCTTTATCTTTTAATAATTCACCAATCTCATAAACCGGATTAATATTACCTAATACATTAGAAGCATGACACATTGATACGATTTTAGTTTTATCTGTAATAAATTCTTCTAATTGGTTAATACTTATTCTTCCTTCTTCATCTAATTCTAAATATTTAAGAACAAGATTTTTTCGTTTAGCTAGTTGCTGCCAAGGAATAATATTAGCGTGATGTTCCATATAAGTAAGGATAATTTCATCTCCTTCACTTACATCTTGCTCTAAAATTCTAGCAGTAAAATTTAAACTTTCAGTAGTTCCACTAGTATAGATTATTTCTTCATAACTACTTGCATTTATAAACTCTCTAACTAACTCTTTAGACTCTTCGTATATTTTCTCTGATTCATTACCTAAGGTATAAACAGATCTATGAATATTTGAATTATAATTTTTATAGTAATCTGTAATAGCATCAATTACTTGATTAGGCTTTTGAGTAGTAGCTCCATTATCAAAAAATATCAAATCATTCCCTGATATCTTTCTTTTTAATATAGGAAAATCTTCTCTATATTTACTAAAATCTATCATTATTATTCACTCTCGTTATTGTTAATTTTTTCATCAATAAGCACTGTAACTAGTTCTTTAATCTTATCTACTGTTAATTCTGAGATAACTGGAGATAAGAATCCGTGAACTAGTAATCTGCTAGATTCTTTTCTAGTTAAACCTCTACTTTGTAGATAATATAATTGTTCTTCATCAATACGACCTAACGACGCTCCGTGACCAGCCATAACATCATTTTCATCGATTAATAGCATTGGGTTTGCGTCTGCTTTTGCTTCTGAAGAAAGTGTCAGCATTCTTGAACTTTGATAAGCATTAGAACCTGTTGCACCTTTTACTATAAATCCAACACCGTTAAATACGATATGTGATCTATCTAATAGCACACCATGTTGTAAGATATCACCTTTACTACTTAATCCTTGGTTAACTACTTCACTATTGAAGTAAGTTTTTTGTTCTTTAACTCCTAGAGTAACAATCTTAAGGTTAGCTTCAGATCCGTCTCCTAGAATATTCGTTGTATTATCGTGATATACATCTGCCTCATCCATTGCAGCTACATTCCAGTTAATTAATGAATCTCTATAAGTTAAACCACGACGTAAAATAGTTCCACGTTTTTCACCTGGTTGGTTCGTAATTGAACTATAGTTAATTTGAGCTCCTTCATGTGCAACTACTTCTGATACTAAACTGAAAGGTGCCTTATCGTCTTTTTGGTTATTTACATAGTTTTCAATAAAGTTAAATTTAGCATTATTTCCAACCTGAATAGTTACATGGTTGAATAAACTTTGTTCTTTATCAGAAATCACGATATATTGAAGCGGTTCTTCAATTACAGCATTATCCTTAACATCAATAAATAATCCAGCATTTAATAGAGTATAGTGAACAGCTGTTACTTTACTTTCAGCATAGTCAACAACACTCATAAAACTATCTTTAATGTGTTCATCATTCATTGCAGTGAAAATATCTTTAATCTCTACTTTATCAGCATATTTCTCTGGAATATTGATATGTACAATAGTATTATTCTTTTGAACTACAGCAAAATCATCACTATTAATACCATATTCAGCTATATCTACATTTCCTTCATTTTCTAATCTTAGAGTTGAAAAATCAACATTAAATAAGTTCCATCTTTCTAACTCCATAGACTCTAATTTTGGAAAAGGTAGTGTATAACTCTTATATAAAGCTAATTTTCTAGTATTTAAAAACCATGTAGGCTCATTTGTATTAGAAAAGATACTTTGTAAAGTTTTAATACTTAGTTTTAATTTATTATTCTCCATATTAAACCTCTTCTTTTAACCAGTCATAACCTTCTTTTTCTAAACGAAGTGCTAGTTCAGGTCCACCTGATTTTACGATTTTCCCATCCATAAGTACGTGTACAAAATCCGGCTCAATATAATCTAATAATCTTTGATAGTGAGTAATAATTAAGCAACCGAAGTTTTCACCACGCATTTTATTAACACCTTTTGATACGATTTTTAGAGCATCAATATCTAATCCAGAGTCGATTTCATCTAGAATAGCAAATTTTGGTTCTAACATCATCATTTGTAATATTTCGTTACGTTTCTTTTCTCCTCCAGAGAAACCATCATTTACATAACGTTGAGACATTTTTAGATCCATTTCTAAAAATTCCATTGTCTTATCTAATTTTTTAATATATTGCATTAAAGGAATACTATCTTCACGTTGCGCGTTAATTGCAGATTTAATAAATTCTGAAGTTGGTACTCCTGGTACTTCAGATGGATATTGCATTGCTAGGAATAGACCAGCACGAGCTCTTTCGTCAACTTCCATTTCTAATACTTCTTCACCATCTAATAAAATACTTCCACCATCTACTTCATATTTAGGGTGACCCATAATAGCTGACGCTAAAGTAGATTTACCTGCACCATTTGGTCCCATTACGGCATGTATCTCACCAGATTTAATTTCTAAATTAAGTCCTTTTAATATTTGTTTTTCATTAATTGATACTTCTAGATTTTTTATATCAAGAACTGACATTTTATTTCCTCCATCTTTTATATTTGTTGCGATTTAATCATATAAAACATAAATTATCGCAAATTACATAAGTATTATTATAAAGGTTTTCACATGTTTTATCAAATTATTGGTTCGAACGCTCTCTAGTTATACACTCCTGTTTATAAAAAAATAAATCCTCAAATTTCATTTGAAATTCGAGGATTTATCTGTATAATTTATTTAGAAAATTCCCACATAGCTACTATTTCAGTTTTTAATTCATCATATGACCATTTTTTTAGTGTTCTCGTATAACTATTTGGATCATTAATTATAAATTTTCCTTCGTTGTCTACTCCAGTTATCAAAATAATATGTCCAACAGTTGTAAACTTACCTGGATGCACAGAAGCGATAATAGGATTTCCTTTACTTAAAACAGATTTCATTGCTTCTTCATTAAGTGGTACTCCAGTAGATTTTACTCCATATTCTTTAGCAATATAATCGAAGAAACTCCATTTTGTACCTGCATCTGTAAAATGTCCACTGGCATCTTCTTTTTCTGCAATGTTTTTTGGTGTAATTGATTTATCATCTAATATTCCACTAAGTGCCATAGCTACACAAGTTGGACCACAACCACCTATAGCCACGTTTGTGCCACCTAATTTATCATAAGCCCAACGTTTATCCCATTGGATATAGTAAGGAAACTTCCTATTAATTTCAACTGTTTCTCCTTGTTCAAACGGTGTTGCTTCTTGACCAGCGAGATACCCAAGTACATATTGAGTAGCATCTTTATTATTAACTAATAATTTCTGTTCTGCTTCTGGAAGATTCTCTCTTTGTAAGTATATTAATTGTCCTATTAGACTACCATTAGCATTTTGAAGTAAATTATTTTCAACTCCATTTGGATTAGTAATAAATGGATAAGGTTGCGTTACCCCCTTAATACCATCTCTTGCATTAGCTACATTTTCTGTTTGTAACACATTAGTACTCTTATTTTCATCTTCTGAATTTTTATTAAACCAAACAATCTTATTATTTTGAATAACATAAAGTACAACTGTACATAGAATAATGAACGCTATCGTCATTATTTCAATTCTTTTTCTTTTCATAATTACACCTCACTATTTACTTTTTATCACTAAAATTATTCCTACTGAAATAACTATAATATATCCGATTAAACTTTGCAAGTCTGGTAACTCGCTAAAAAATATAAATCCTAAAATTCCCGAAAACAATACTTGCGAATAATCAAACACTGATATATTTTTTGCCGCTGCATACTTATACGCAAATGTCACACCATATTGACCAATTGTCGCGGAAGCACCTGCTAATATTAGCATTGATAGTTGATACAATGTCATTACTCTATAATCAAAAATAAGATAAGGTAATAATAGTATTGTAGATAATGATGAGAAAAAGAATATAATAAACTCTCCAGAAACATTATGAGTACCTAAATACCTTACACAAGTATATGCAATACCAGAACAAAATGCCCCAAGTAATGCTGCTAGAGCTCCTGTACTTATTAATCCATCACCTGTTGGTTTTATAATAAATCCAACTCCGATAAATGCTATAACAATTGCTATAAATTGGAATTTTGTCATTCGTTCTTTAAAAAAGATATACGATAAAATAATTATTACAAACGGTGAAAGTTTTTGTATGATAGTAGAATCAGCAAGACTAATATGAGAAATTGCATAAAAGTTAAATACTAAGCCTATCGTACCAAAAATACTTCTTGAGATTAGAACACTCCAAGAAACTTTATTACCAGGTAGATTTATATTTTTCCAGTGCTTTATTAAAGGAATTGACGAAATTCCAACGGCTATAATATTTCTAAAAAATCCTTTCTGCATGGAAGGTAAGTCGCCTGCTAGCTTTATAAATAACGCCATCAATGAGAAACCGAAACCTGACAATATTATACAGAATATTCCCATTAGTATATTATTCTTTTTATCCATTATTAAACTCCAATATATTAAATATTTGAACAATTGTATTTTCTAGATTTTGTTTAGAAACTTTTTTATCCATTGCAGTATTTAATGATATAAATCTTCTTTGAATCGAAAACGAAGCGTCAATTAATTTTTTATCATCTTCATTTAATTCAGATAATTCTTCATCTAGAATATTTCCGGCTAAAAAGATAACTTTTTTATTAAACTTTTTTGCTAGTTTAGCGACTTCAATCGGAGCTTTTCCCATAAAACTTTGTTTGTCTAGTTTTCCTTCTCCAGTAATAACGATATCAATTTCTTGTATAATTTCTTCTAACTTTAAGTATTTAATCATAAATTCTGAACCTGATTGAAGCGTCGCATTACTAAAAGACATAAAAGCAAAACCTAATCCACCAGCTGCACCACTACCCCCATTAAAAATACAGTTTTTCTTCACTACGTTATTTACAATATTCGCAAAGTTTTCAACATACTTATCTACTTCTTGAAATTTGCTCTCAGAGAGTCCTTTTTGTTTAGAATAAACATAAGTAGCACCATTTATTCCTATAAGGGGATTATTCACATCACTTATTATAGTAAACTTGGCAGTTTTAAATTTATCATTAATAAATCTTAAATCAATTTTGTCAATTTTCATTAAATCATCAATACCATGTTTACAAAAATTTCCGTTTTTATCAGTAAAATGTATACCTAGTTCACTTAACATACCAATTCCACAATCATTAGTTGCACTGCCACCTAATCCAATTATAAAATGATTAATCCCTTTTTTAAGTAAAAACGAGATTAATCTTCCTAAACCAACAGTAGATGTTTTAAACGGATCTTTCTGAATATCTTTAAGATGCTTGAGACCAATTACTTCAGCAACCTCAATAACTGCTTCTTTCCTTTTAGCATCTAACAGATAGTTTACTTCACATTCTTGACGTGCTGCATTAATGGTTTTGAATTTCATTTTCTCAAAACCCTTAAATAATGCTAAAAAACCATCTCCACCATCTGCAATAGGTTGAATAAGTGTTGTAATGTTATCATAATTACTATTTAATTTATTAGAAATAATCTCTCCAATTTCTAGTGATGATAATGATCCTTTAAACTCATTTACGGCTACTAACACTTTCATAAAGTTACCACTCCACTTACAAAATTCTTATAATCATTTAGTTAATTTTATCATTAAATCAATATTTATAAAAGTTATAAACTTGAAAATTAAAATAAAAACATTTTCATCGATAAAATTTACACAAATACTTTAAATTTATTATTTTTTTTAGTATAATAATTATGTAAAGTATTTTACTTTATGTTTAGGGTTGAAATTAGGACTCAATTTTTGATTATATCAAAAAATACAGTATTAATTTGTCAACTGTAGAAGCAAACTACTTTTAGTTTTACAATTAATAAGTAATCCTCATGTTTGTGCCAGTAATCTACAGCCAACATTTTAAATATATTAGTTTACGAGTATCCTAAACCCTAAAGCTAAACTAATATTATTACTGTAAAAAACCACGAAGTTTACCCCTAAACTTTCGTGGTTTTTAGTTAATATCCAAAAAAATTAAGATATCCTAGAAAACGTGTTTGTTTCTAAGATATCTTTTATTATCTATTTTATTTATCTCGTTTTAATAAATAATTAGCGAAATCTTCAAGCAAATTATTATTTAGATGTTTTGCTACAGTTATAGCATTAAATGTATGTTGTTTTAATAATTCTTCACACTCTTCAATTCCATAGAAACTAAGGTATGTAATCATATCTTCATCACTAGGTAATTTACCAATTTTTTCAAAATCACCATAATAATCTAGAATATCATCTTTTATCTGATAAGCAATACCTAATTGTTGACCAAATTCTTTAACATTATCATAATCTTCAAGTTTATTTGCTACTAAACATGCAAAATCTAGTGGTAACTCTATTAAACGCCCGGTTTTTAAACTATGCATTTTTCTTAAGTAGTCCGCATCAACATCATAGTTTTTTTGTTTAACATCATAAATCTGCCCTGCAATCATTCCCATTGCACCAGAATAATTAGCAAATTGCTTAATTAATCTTACCTTCAATTCTGGAGTGACATCTGCATCACTAAGAACTTCAAAAGCTAATGTTAACATTGCATCTCCTGTAAGTACCGCAACATCTTGTCCAAAAACTTTATGATTAGTATGTTTACCCCAACGATAATCATCATTATCCATCTCTGGTAAATCATCGTGAACTAACGAATATGTATGAACTAACTCAATAGCTAGTGCTATGTCAAAATATTTACTATAATCTATTCCGTAATACTTTAGTAAATATAGAAAAGATAAAGGTCTAATTTTCTTTCCATCATTAACCAAAGAATAAGTTATTGATTCTTTTAAAATATCTGGCATCTCTAGTTTTTCTACATATTCTTTTGCAAAAGCATTTAATTTATCTTTATTAGTTTCTATGAAAAGTTTAAAATTATTCATTGTCTTTAAAATCCTTAGTTAATTTCGCTACTTCTTTTTCAGCATTCTCAATTAATGCATTACAGTTTTTTATTAAATCTATTCCTTGTTTATATCTTTCCAGTGAATCTTCTAATGATAACTTTCCAGATTCTAATTCAGCAACAATTTTTTCCAAATTCATTAAACTTGTTTCAAAATTTTCTTTACTCATTACTTAACTCCTTTATCGGATATATTATTTACTTTACATTCAAGACTACCATCTACAAGTTGTACTGATATTTCATCGTCAGTATTAATTTCTTTTATTGTCGTAATTTTTTTATCACCCAAGAAAGCCACAGAATATCCTTTTTTCATAATATTCAACGGTGAATTAGCCTCTAATTTATTTATTTCATTTGTAAAGTTTTCTTTAAATTTTCCTAACAGATCAATATTTAAAAATTTCTCAGTTGATGCTTTCAATACATGCTGTTTATCTTTAACAAATATTTGTAAAGATTTATTTAGTTCTTTTTCTAATAATTCAACTCTATTATTATACTCAAGGAAAACTTTTGAATAATTTTTATAATATGGATTATTTTCACTGTTAAGAACTCTAGTTTTATATGTTTGTATAATGTAATTAATAGTATTTGTTAATTTATCATAATTAAACGATATTCTATTTTTTATATCCTCAATATTCGGTGTTACTAATTCTGCAGCCGCAGTTGGCGTTGACGCTCTTCTATCTGAAACAAAATCAGCAAGAGTAGTATCTGTTTCGTGTCCAATTCCAGTGACAATTGGTGTTGTACAGTTGAAAATAGCTCTAATTACTTCTTCAGTATTAAAACTCCAAAGATCTTCAATTGATCCTCCACCACGACCCAATATGATAACATCATTAGTACCATCATCAGCTAATTTAATATTTTTAACTATATCCTGTACTGAATTCTCACCCTGTACTAGAGTTGAATAAATATTAATTTTAGCTATAGGAAATCGTCTTTGAATGGTTCTTGTAATATCTTGTACTGCAGCTCCTGTTTTCGCAGTAACTACCGCTATATTTTGACTGAAGCTTGGGATTATTTTTTTATATTGAGGTAAGAACAATCCTTCTTTCTCAAGTTTTTCTTTTAACTCTAAAAACTTCTGATACAGTTCTCCTATTCTATCTTTTTTCATATCAAGAACAACTAGGTTTACTTCACCACGCTTCAGGTAAAAATCAACCTTAGTTTTTATTAGTACTGTATCACCATCTTTAAAGTCTTTTGATCTTGCTCCAAACCAGTTTGCTCGAATTACTGAATTTTCATCTTTTATTGAAAAATAAATATTATTTCCATGAGGCTTAAAATTTGATATTTCACCTTTAATATAGACCTCACCTAAATATGGATCTAATTTAAACTTACGTTCAATATATTTATTTAACGCTGTAACGGTTAGATATGTTTTTTCTTCCATCTAACTTTACCTCTTATTTTGTTGAGTTTTCTACAATACCTTTTAATACTCCATTGATAAACTTATAGCTTTCATCTTTTTCACTATATTTTTTTGAAAGTTCAACAGCTTCATTTATTGAAACTTTATAAGGAATATCACTATATAGTATTTCATATGCTGAAATACGTAAAATCTGTCTATCCATTTTTGAAAGACGTTCTAATTTCCAATCTTTCAAATTATTAGAAATAATTTCATCAATTTCTTCTTTCTTTTCTAATATTTCTGTTAATGTTCTATTAACATAAATACTAGTTGAGATTTCTTCTTGTTCTAAATCTAAAAGTTCTATAAAATCTAATTCCGTATTTTCTACTTGGAATAAAATTTTAAAAACTGCTTCTCTAAGTTCGTGTCTGCTCTTCATTTATATCTCCTAAATTAAAAATCAATTCCTATAATATTAACATTTACAGTTTTAGTACTAATTTCTGTCATATTAAAAATAGAATTTCTAACATTCTCTTGAATTTTTCTTGCTGTTTTAGTTACTGAATATCCAGCTTTTAAGTTACAATACACATCAATAATTAATTCTGTACCTGCAAATTCTAATTCAACTCCACGTGAGTATACTTTTTTTCCTAATAATTTAGAAACACCCTCTACCTCAGTTGTTGCAATATTAGCAATAACTTCTAAAGCGCTTGGGTTAATTTCTACTTTTCCTAATTTTTTTGTTTCCATTTACTTATCCTCCAAAATTATATTTAATATTAAAAACAATCTAATATTAAATTATTATTTGTCCATAATAATCCTATTAATTATACCATATTTTCAGAGAAAAAGGGAGAGATTACCTCAAAATAGTTATTGTTGAAAATACTATTTTATCTAGGTAATCCCTTCCTTATGATTTATGTATCAGTAATTAAATATTAGCTAATAATTCATCGAATGCTTTATCGATATTATCTTTATTTTTAGCTCCTGCTTGAGCCATATCTGGACGTCCACCACCACGTCCATCACATACTGTAGCTAGCACGTTTACTAGTTTTCCAGCATTGTATTTATCAGTGATAGCTTTATCTACAGCTACAACGAAGTTTACTTTATCTTCATTTACTGAAGCAAAGGCAATAACATAGTTTTCTAATTTAGACTTAGCGTTGTCTACAAGTTGTTTTAAGTGATTCATATTTTCAGATTCAACAACACTTGTTAATACGTTAACTCCGTTAACTTCTTTAATGTTGTTTACTAAGTTGTTTAACTCAGCATTAGCAATTTTTTGTTGTAAACTTTCTTTTTCTTTAGATAGTTTCTTAATATCAGATTGTAATGCAGATACTTTTTCTACTACATTTGACGCATTAGCTTTTGTTAATTTTTCAACAGAACGTAGAGTTTCTTCTTGCTCTCTTAGGTACTCGTATGCAGCTTTTCCAGTTAGAGCTTCAATTCTTCGAACCCCTGCAGCTACTCCTGATTCAGATACAATCTTGAAGATACCTACTTCAGCACTATTAGCATTGTGAGTTCCTCCACATAATTCAATAGAGTAATCTCCAATAGAAACAACACGTACAACATCACCGTATTTTTCACCGAATAATGCTTGAGCACCAAGTTTTCTAGCTTCAGCGATTGGCATTTCTTCTGTTTTGATTTCTAACGCATTCCAAATTTGTTTGTTTACTTCTTGCTCAACTTTTTCAATTTCTTCTTTTGTAAGTGGAGCGAAGTGAGTAATATCAAATCGTAATTTTTCTTCAGTTACTAGAGATCCTGCTTGTTTAATGTGAGATCCAACTTCATGACGAAGAGCTTCATTTAATAAGTGAGTTGCAGTATGGTTTTTCTCAACATTTAATCTATAAGCTCTATTAACTTCTAGCTTGTACTCTTTTCCAACTACTAATTCACCCTCTACCACTTTTACAAAGTGAATGTGACGTTTGTCAGGAAGTTTCTTAACATCAACAACCTCAGCTTTGAAACCTTCAGCTGTTACTAAACCTTTATCCGCAACTTGACCCCCACTTTCCGCGTAGAATGGAGTTTTATCAAATACAACTTTTACAATTTCTTCACCTTTATAGTTTTCTAATAGATTATCTTCTTTATCAACTATTGCTAGTACTTTACCTTCACCTGTAAGGTTAGTATAACCTGTAAATTCACTATCTCCTACTATTCTGCTGTATAAGTCAGATTGTACTTGCATTGAAGAATCGTCTTGACGTGAAGAACGAGCACGCTCTTTTTGTTTTTCCATTTCTTCATTAAATCCATCGATATCTACTGTTAAACCTAATTCTTCAGCATACTCTTCTGTTAATTCAATTGGGAAACCAAATGTATCATAAAGTTTGAATGCATCTTTCCCTGAGATAACTTTTGTAGTATCTTTAACTTCTTTAGCGATATTATTTAAGATTGTTTCACCTTCATGAAGCGTTTCATGGAATCTATCTTCTTCTTTAAGAATTACATCTTTAACAAAGTTTGCACTTTCTTTAACGTTTGGATAATAGTCTTCCATAATTTCAGCAACTACATCAGTTAGTTTATACATGAATGAGTTATTTAAACCTAAAACTTTTGCAAATCGTACAGCACGACGTAATAATCTTCTTAAGATATATCCACGTCCTTCATTTGATGGTAAAGCTCCATCAGCAATAGCGAATGCTACAGTTCTAATGTGGTCAGCGATAACTTTAAATGCTACATCTTGCTCTGCATTTACACCGTATTTAGCACCTGAAAGTTTTTCGATTTCTCTGATAATTGGGATAAATAGGTCTGTATCAAAGTTAGTTGGAACATCTTGTAATACAGAAACAATTCTTTCTAACCCCATCCCTGTATCTATGTTTTTCGCTGGAAGTTCTGTATATGTACCATCAGCATTGTGGTTATATTGACTGAATACTACGTTCCATACTTCAAGATATCTATCGTTTTCCCCACCTGGATACATTTCTTCTTTTGGTGACCATGTATCTGCATCTTCTCCACGGTCATAGAAGATTTCTGTATTTGGTCCAGACGGTCCTTCACCGATATCCCAGAAGTTACCTTCAATTCGAATAATTCTTTCTTCAGGTAATCCAATAACATTGTGCCATAAATCATATGCTTCTGTATCTTCAGGGTGAATTGTTACTGATAATTTTTCTTTTTCTAATCCTAACCATTTCTCAGAAGTTAAGAATTCCCAAGCCCAAGGTACTGCTTCATTTTTGAAGTAGTCACCAATTGAAAAGTTCCCTAACATCTCGAAGAATGTGTGGTGACGTGCAGTTTTCCCTACATTTTCAATATCATTCGTTCTAATAGATTTTTGTGAGTTAGTAATTCTTGGATTTTCAGGTATTTCTCTACCATCAAAATATTTTTTAAGAGTTGCTACTCCTGAGTTAATCCATAGTAAAGTTGGATCATCTACTGGTACTAAAGAAGCACTTGGTTCAATTTTGTGTCCTTTTTCTACGAAGAAATCTAAGTACATTCTTCTAATTTGTGTTGATGTTAGTTGTTTCATTAATTTTTCTCCTTTCAATCTAACAAATAAATAAAAAAGTCCCTTGTGTAAAATTAATTACACAAGGGACGACTATAATCGTGTTACCACCCTAATTCGAGTACATTGTACTCCTCATTAGTTTTTATAACGGCTTAATTGCCGATGAAGTACTACATAGGTAGCATAAAAGTTCTATTATGAATCCTTTTCACCACTAGATTCTCTCTGTTGAATAATACTCTTAACTTTTAATTCCTAAACTTCATAGTATATGTATGTTATTATAAACAGTTAAGTTACGTTTGTCAATAGATTTTACTTAGAATTTCTCAATTCAAAGATAAGTTTTATCAGATATTATATTTAACTCTTTTAACAACTATGTTTTATTAGCTAACTTTTATACTGTAGCTGATTATATATAGTCTTTATTATTTAACTGTCTATATATTTTCATTACATTTGGTTGTAATGGTGTAAGTCTAACATCTCTTTTTAATAGCGACAAAACTTTTCTAGCTTTTCTCTCTATTTCTCTAGCGACATGTTCACTGGTAACTTTCAAATGATTCCCAGAAATTGTATATTCTCTTTCTACAAATTCGTCTGTTATTGGAAACATATCTTGAATTAGAAAAACACTTTCTTTGTTATTATCCAATTTTGCAATATGTAAAATATCACATTTAGTTCCCTTTTTCTCTTTATTTTTTATTATTCTTTTATACTTCTCTAACTTACTAGACATTGGGATGATCCAATAAATACCTGTCTTTGAGTCTTCAAAACAATAATAATGCGGTCTATTCCCTTGCTTGTTCCCTTTTAAAAAAGGATCATTAAAAATATTAAAGAAGTTATCTTTTATAATATAAAATCCTGTTTTTTTCATATTTATTCTCCAAAAAAAGTCCTCGCTATTAAGCTGAGGACTATACTTTCGACCCAACCACTTTTATCCCGCATATTGGTCAGCGGTAAACTTTCAACCCGACTATTTATATCCCACATATCGGTCAGTGGACTTTTACTACTTTTATAATACCTTACTTTATTTTCATTGTCAATAATAACAACTAAAAAATATAGTTATCTTTTTCAAGATAGGGGCTGACTCAAAAGTACTAAATTTTTTAAAAAAGTGTATATGACAACTTTTAGACGTAGTAGTTTATTGATATCTAAATTCGCTTTATAAAAGATTTTTAGATATCTAATAAACTGAATGAGGGTGACTCGACAAAATCTTGTTTCTTAAGAAATCACGATTTTTGAGTCACTCCCATTCTCAAATAAAAGTGTTCGACTAGGGTTTATGCTTCCTATCAACTTTTATTTAATACTAATAGTTAAGTTAGTATAGCTTTTAAAGCTACTTAGAATTTCTCATTTCAAACATAGCTTTCTTTTGCCAAAGCTTCATATTTTGCTTAAGCGTATCAAAACCATATTCAAAATTTAATGTATCTAAACTATTAATTTCTTTTTTATCCGTATCTTTTTTCTGTTTAAAGTTTAATGTTGCATTAATTTTATTATCTTTTATTGATAATACTTTCACTTCTAAAATCTCATCTTGTTTAATATAACTACTTATATCAAAAATAAAACAATTTGTAATTTCAGAAATATGAATTAATCCTACCATTTTATCTCGTGTTTCTATAAAGGCTCCGTATGGTTTTACGGCTGTTACTTTAACCTTTATAATATCGCCTGGACGAATCTCTCTATAGCTCATTTTTAATTTTCTCTACAACTGCTTCAACTGTAAATCCGTATTCTTCGATTACTTTATTTGCAGGTGCAGATGCTCCAAATTTATCAATTCCGATAGCTAAACCATCTAAACCTACATATTTGTACCAAAGAGCACTGTTACCCATTTCTAATGATACACGACGACGGATATTTAATGGTAGTAATTCCTCTTTATATTCTTTAGATTGCTCTTCAAATAACTCTACTGACGGCATACTTACTACACGTACTTTAGCCCCATCTTTTTCTAATTCACGCGCTACATCAATTGCTAATGCAACTTCTGAACCTGTTGCGATTAAAATAGTATCAAAGTCTGCAGATGTTTCATAAACAACGTATGCACCTTTAGCAACATTTTCGAATGAAGAATTTTCTAAGATTGGTAAGTTTTGACGAGTTAGAACAATTGAAGTTGGTCTATCGTTAGTTTTTTGTGATAAGTACCAAGCCGCTTGTGTTTCAGTTGCATCAGCTGGTCTGAATACATAAGTGTTTGGTATTGTTCTTAATGATGCTAAGTGTTCGATTGGTTCGTGAGTTGGACCATCTTCACCTACTGCAATACTATCGTGAGTGAATACATATGTTACTGGTAGGTTTTGTAATGCTGATAATCTTAACGCACCTTTTAGATAGTCTGAGAATACGAAGAATGTACCACCAAATACACGTACACCACCATGTAGCATTAATCCATTTAACACTGTTGCCATTGCAAATTCACGTACACCGAATTGAACATTACGTTCTGTTCTGTGTGCATAATCTTGTAAATTATCACCTTTAATAAATGTCATATTAGAGTGTGAAAGGTCAGCTGAACCTCCAAAGAATGTTGGTAATACTGCAGCAACACTGTTAATAGCATCTTGAGAAGAGTTACGAGTTGCTTGTGCCTCTCCTACATTTTTGAATGAAAAACTTTCTTTAGACAGACGTTTAATATCTTCACGAGATAGAACTTCTTCTAATTCTTTTGCTAACTCAGGGTACGCTTCTTTATAATCCGCATATAATTTTTCCCATTTAGCATATTCGTTTTCTCCACGATCTGCAACATTAGCTTTGAAATCAGCATATACATCAGCAGGAATATCGAATGGTTCGTTTTCCCAACCGATTTCTTTTCTGAATAATGCAGTTTCTTCGTCACCTAACGGAGCTCCGTGAACACCATTAGTTCCTTGTCTATTTGGAGAACCAGCTCCGATAATAGTTTTAACTTCGATTAATGTTGGTTTATCAGATTTTTTAGCTTGTTCAATAGCAGCATTAACCGATTCTACACTAGCTCCATCTTCAACTAAAATTGTATTCCATCCATATGCTTCATATCTAGCACGCACATTTTCTGAAAATGCATCTTTAGTTTCACCATCTAAACAAATATCATTTGAATCATATAATACTACAAGTTTATTCAGTTTTTGAACTGCTGCAAAGCTTGACGCTTCAGAAGCAACACCTTCCATAATATCTCCATCACCACAAATTACATAAGTATAGTGTTCAAATAGATCATATCCTTCTTTATTATATTTGGCCGCTAAGTATCTTTCTGCTAAAGCCATACCAACTGCAGTAGAGATACCTTGACCAAGAGGTCCTGTTGTAGCATCAATACCTTTAGTGTGGCCAAACTCAGGGTGTCCTGGTGTTTTAGAACCCCATTGACGGAAGTTTTTAACTTCTTCTAAAGATACATCTTCAAATCCTGATAAGTGTAATAATGAGTATAATAACATTGATCCGTGTCCTGCTGATAATACGAATCTATCTCTGTTTATCCAATCTGTTTTCTTAGGGTTTACTCTTAAATGTTTAGTGAATAAAGAATAAGCCATCGGTGCAGCACCCATTACTACTCCAGGGTGCCCTGATTTTGCTTTATTAATCGCATCAACACCTAAAACTTTTATCGCGTTAACTGATTTTTGTGACATAGAATGTCCTCCTAAATTATAATTCTATTCTACCAGATATAGCCCTTGATAAAGTAACCTCATCTACATATTCGATATCACTACCGAAAGAAATACCTTGAGCTATTCTAGTAACTCTTATATCTGTATTTTTTAAATATCTCGAAATAAAACTTGCTGTTCCTTCACCTTCAGGAGATGAATTTGTAGCAAGAATAATCTCTTTTACTGTTTCATCTTGTGCTCGTTCAAAAAGGGATTTTATGTTGATATCTAAAGGACCAATTCCATCCATCGGAGAAATTAATCCATCAAGCACATGATACACTCCCCTATATTGTTGCATATTCTCCATAGCAACTAAGTCATTATCATTGGCAACTACGCAAATAGTCGACTTATCTCTTCCAGGATCTGAACAAATATCACATACATGTTCTTCACTAAGTCTTCCACATACTTCACAATTAGTTAGTTTTTCTTTAAGATTTACTAAACTATCTGCAAAGTTTTTGATATCATTATCATGCATTTTTAAAGTGTGAAATGCCAATCTTACAGCTGTCTTCTTCCCTATTCCTGGTAATAGAGAATAACTTTCTATTAAATCTAAAATTGGTTTTGGATATTGCATCTTATAGACCTGGGATACTTAATCCGTTTGTAAATTTACCTAATGTTTCTTCTTTTAGTTTAGTTGATTTTTCTAATGCATCATTTACTGCTGTTAACACTAGATCTTGAAGCATTTCAATATCTTCTGGATCAACAACTTCTTCTTTAATTTTAATATCTAAAATTTTACCATCACCATTAGCAATAGCAGTAACCATACCACCAGATACAGTTCCTTCTACTGTTTGATCTTTTAATCCTTCTTGGGCCTCTAGCATATCTTTTTGCATTTTTTGCATCTTTCTCATCATTTGTTGCATATTTCCCATTCCGCGCATAATATTTCCTCCTAATATCTAATTATATTATAATTCTATTTAAAATTTTACAACTTGTCAATAATTTGAAATTCATTTCAAATTATTTCATTTTATTACATAGATGTTTTTCATTCTATTCAGTTTCTATAATAATATCACCAAATAATTCATCTATCTTAGTTAATTTTTCTTCTTTAACTTGTTCTTTCTCTTCATGTACTTCTTGTACTGGATTGTCTAGTTCATCTTTTAGTATTTCATATTGATGATCTTGTATTGTATAAATTTCATAGTCGACTCCAATGAATCTTTTAAATAAACTCTCTAAATACTTTTTATATTTAGAATTCGGAGCCATCTTAACCATATTATCCATTTCATTAAAAACTAATAAACCACCCACTTTTGAAGATGCTATAAGTTTACATGATTTAAATAATTCTCTCATAGTAGTTACTTCAGGATTATTTGTATTTAAACTCTCATTTATTATTTTTATAAATACATTAGATGCATAATTAGTAAGATTAGGATTTGAATCCTGTATAAGTTTGATTATCTTACTTTTATCTTTTATTATTACCTCTTTTATTTCCTCTTTTGGTGTATTAACAACGCCAGTATTTTGAAGAGCATTACTATTTGCAATATTTTGGATACTGTTAGTTTGTGATAGTTCCGGAATATTTTTCAGTTCTGTTCTTAATTGGTGCAACTTATCTTCTAATACTTTTATCCTGTTTTCTAACTCATTATTTTTCGAGTTAGACATAAGGTTTTGCCCACTACCAATAGTTGCGTTATTTTCATTGACACCTTCTTCTTTAGAACATATTTTCACTATACAAATTTGCATATAACTCATATATTCAGTTGAAAATCTAATGTGCTGTTCTGTTTGAGATAGGTACTCGATTATTTTATAGAAATAATCAAAACTAACACTATCTATTTCTGTAACAATTTTCTCAACATTATATGCCGTGTGTTTAGTATCTTTTAGATTTTTATATACTACAATATCTCTAGTTACATTTATTAAATCATTAAGTAGTAACTTAGTATCTTTGGCTTGAGCTACAAATTCATTATATTTTAATAGTGATTTTGTAACATCTCCCTGTAATAAACCTCTATAAAATTCTAATATATCATCTTCACTTATTGATGAAGTCACTTCTAATATATGATTCAAAGTTATCTCTTCAGCATAATTAGAAACTTGGTCTAAAATACTAATCGCATCTCTTAACCCACCTTTTGCTAGTGTAGCAATTTTCTCTATCGCAGCATCTTCAATAATTAAATTTTCTTCTTTTGCAATGTATTTTAATCTATCAATTAATTGTTCTTGAGATAGATTTTTAAATTCAAATCTTTGGCATCTTGATAAAATAGTTGCAGGTATTTTATGAATTTCAGTAGTAGCAAGTATAAAGATTACATGTGCTGGGGGCTCTTCTAATGTTTTTAATAATGCATTAAACGCAGCAGTCGTTAACATATGTACTTCATCTATGATATAGACTTTATATTTACCTTCAGTTGGTAGAAATTTAATAGCTTCTTTTATATCACGAACTTCGTCAACACCATTGTTACTAGCTGCATCTATTTCAATTATGTCAACATTTTCTTTTTGATATATTTCATTTCCATTAACTTCATTAGCAAATATTTTCGCTATAGAAGTTTTACCAGTTCCTCTTGATCCATAAAATAAATAGGCGTGACTTATTTGATCTTTGTCAATCGCATTTCTCAACACAGAAACTATATGATTTTGACCAACTATATCATTAAAAGTTTGTGGTCGATATTTCCTATATAATGCTTGAAACATACAAACCTCCTAAATTATTTTAACTAATTTATTATAACATATTTTTAATATATCTTATAGTAAAAAAGAGAAACAATAGAATCACAATTTTATAGAAATATGATTCCTTGTTTCTCACTTACTTTATTATATTTTTATTTTAATTAAAATGGATTTTCTGTTAAATACCATCTTCCGTTATATTTTTTTACTTTAATCGTTCTTTGACTGTTACTATCAAGTAACTTAGCTAAATCTAAGCCCTTTGTTTTTAACATAACTTTAGCAGTATTATCATCAATCATTTTCACCTCTGACACTTCTGCTAATTCAACAATTGTTTTAGCCATATCAAGTTTATACTTTTCAGTACGTTCCACTTCTTTTAATTCTTGAAGTGCAGCTTGCTTAGACTCTGGACTTTCGAAATGAATATAGTCCATCATTTTATTAAAATCACCTTTTTTAATAGTCTTCATCCAGCCTTCAACAGCATCTTTTGGAGTTGATCCCCCAGCTCTACCACTACTTCCAAAAGCAATAAATACTATGACTAATACTGTCACTATCGCTGCTATTATACCAATAGTTTTATTAGAGATTTTTTTCTTACTGTACATTGGATTAAAATTCGGATTATTTTGTCCAAATTGTGGATTGAATTGATTTGGATTATTATATCTATTATGATTATTAAATTGCTGCTGATTATTTACATTATTGAATTGAGGATTTGTCTGTTGATAATTTTGATAACCTTGTTGCGAATTAGCATTTCCATTGAAATTTTGTTGAGTATATTCAGGTCCTCTGTATTGATAATTCTGTTGGTTTGTATATTGTTGATTTTGTCCTACATATCCATTCCCACTATACTGAGTATTTTGTTGATTATTATAACCCTGATATTGCTGATTATTAAATTGAGGATTACTACCTATATTTCCATTACCTTGATATTGAGAGGAATGCTCTGGTTGATTTTGATAACCTGGTTGATTAGCAAAATTACCACTATAATCTTGCTGATTTTGCTCATTAAAACCATTTTGACGATAATAATTATTTTGTTGAGGATATCCTTGATAAGGATAATTATTTTGAGGTTGATTATTAGAATTTTGTCCTCTATTGTTATTCATAATAGTTTCTCCATTTCTACATTTTCGTCTAATAACATAACATTAATATAACTTTTATAATTTATTATATTTCTTCTTAATTTATAATTATATAGAGCTTTATTGCTTTTGTCAATGATATAAAAAGTAGCTAATTATACCAATTATTACAATTTAATAATACCTTATTCTACTAAAAAAATAAAAGATTATCCGACTAGATAATCTCATTATTAAACTACATATTCCTTCTTTGCAAGATAAATTACATCAAAAATTACTACCATAATTGATTTTTCTTTAAATACCATCTTCCATTGTGCTCCTCTACAACTAAAAAACCTCTACCATCATTTATTAAGTATTTTTTATCCAAATTGTCTTTTTTATTTATTTTCTTAAATCTAACTATAAACGTATTCAAATCAATCATTTTAACTTCATCTATTTCATTATCATTAACGAACGATTGCAACATATCTACCTTGTACTTTTCTTCTTTTGATATTTTCTTGAATTCTTGTACGGATTCATCTTTATCTTTTTTATTATCATAGTAGATGTAATCAAACATTTTTTCAAAGTTATTATTTCTCACAGTCTTCATCCACCCTTTTACGACTTCTTTAGGTGTAGCTCCACCTTCCCTTTCAGATAAAACAATTGAAAACATAATTATCAATACTAATATGATCACAGCTAATGACCTTTTATTTTCTGATTTATTATTTAATTGTTTCTTAAAACTACTATTTAAACCATAAGTCATATTCATTTATCCTTTTCTATAAACTTTATAGAGTATTAATTAATCTATATTTAATTTTATTTATATGAATTAAAATAAAATTAAATATAATCCAACTACTAGGCAACCGACACCAGTTATTTGTAAAATTCTCCCAGTTCTTTTACTATCCTTTGCATACTTTTCAATATTTTCTGGTAACTTCGCTTCTTCATAACTTATGCTAATACCACTAATTAAATGAGCATTATCCCCCCTTAGAATATATTTGGCTATAATAAAGAATACCCCTGCAATATAAAACATTATAAGAGCTCCAGCATACTCTATATACTCACTAGGTAGAAGGATAGACGATATAGTTAAGATTTCACATGGTAACATCAGTAGAATCGCTGTACTTGTTTTCATAGTAATACACCTCTTTTGTACTCCACTTAGCTATACTATATTTCAATTATATTATACAATAACAAAACAAAGATGGTCAAAACTTATCCAAAAAATAACTCTCCTTACTGTACTTTCTGTCCAGTAAAGAGAGTAATACGCAATACGATAATCACGTTTTATTTTCTATTGTTAATTTTGAATTTCAAGAATAGATCGTTGTAGAATTGAATCATTTTAGGATCTAAATCTTCATACACTTCAGCTTTATTTCCAAAACTTTCTAAATCTGGATAAAATTGTTCATTACTAGTTGTTTCTTCTGATAACAATTCTTTAGCTTTAGCGTTAGGAGTTGCATAGCCAATAAATTCAGAGTTTTTCGCTGCATTTTCTGGTTTTAACATAAAGTTAATAAATTTATATGCAGCCTCTTCATTTTTAGAAGTTTTTGGAATTACTATATTGTCAAACCATAGGTTAGTTCCTTCTTTAGGTAATGCATAAACCATATTTTCATTTTCTTCCATAATTGATTTTGCATCTCCCGAGAATACTACTGATACCCATGCTTCATTATTAATCATAAGCATTTTCTTCTCATCAGAGTTAATTGCTTTAATATTTGGATGAAGTAACTCTAATTTTCTTTCTGCTAGGTTTAGGTTTACCTCATTAGTATCATTTACAGAATTTCCTTCTGACTGAAGAGCAATTCCCATCATTTCACGTGCACCATCAATTAATAATATATTATTTTCTAAACGTGCATCCCAAAGGTCATTCCATTTTTCAAATTTAAGATCTTCAGGAACTTTAGTTTTATCATAAAGTATTCCTAGCGTTCCCCAGAAATAAGGAATTGAATATTCATTTTTTGGATCAAAACTTTTATCTCTAAATTGTTCATCAATATTATCAAATCCTTCAATTTTACTGTGATCTAATTTTTTTAGTAAATTTAACTTTTTCATCTTCTTAATCATATAATCAGATGGAATTACTATGTCATATGGTGTAGATCCTGATTGAATTTTTGTAAGCATAGCCTCGTTAGAGTCAAATGTTTCATATACTACTGAAATTCCAGTTTCTTCTTCAAACTTCTTAATTAAATCTGGATCAATATATTCTCCCCAGTTGAAAATTGTTAAAGTTTGTTTATCCCCACTATTCGAACTATCTATAAAATTACGACTATATAAAAGTCCTAAACAGATAACTAATATTGAAATTGCTGAAATAAGTAATTTTTTCATATTATCTTACCTCCCTTTTTAATTTACTAGTATTGATTACATAATAAATTAATACCGCTACAACAACAAAGATAGTTAAAACTGTAGATAAAGCATTAATCTGTAAGTTAATTCCTTGACGTGCCATTGAGTATATTTCAACAGAAAGTGTTTGGAATCCATTACCTGTAACAAAGAATGTTACTGCAAAGTCATCTAATGAATAAGTTAATCCCATAAAGAATCCTGCCCAAATCCCTGGAGTAATATAAGGAATTACAATCTTACTCAATACTTGAGGATAAGTTGCTCCAAGGTCAATTGCTGCATCCACCATAGTTCTAGGCATTTCATATAGTTTAGGTAATACCATTAAAACAACAATAGGTATACTAAATGCGATATGTGATAATAATACAGACCAGAATCCTTGAATAGTGTCTAATCCTGTGTACTTAGAAATAAATGTAAACATTAATAAGAATGAACATCCAATGATAACGTCAGGACTTACAATAAGAATATTATTCCCTACTAAGAAAGAATTTTTCTGCTTATTTGATTTTAAAGAATATATACCTAATGCACCCAATGTTCCAAAAATAGCAGAAAATAATCCACAAAGTAATGCAACAACAATCGTGTTAATTACAATTACCATCATACGCGTATTTTCAAATAAATCTACATAATGTTTCCAAGAAAAACCTTCGAAATCAATCATTGTCTTACCTGAGTTAAACGAGTAGTATGCTAGGTAAATTAGAGGTATATATAATATTGCAAAGATAACCCCTAAATATATTTTTGAAGTTAATTTCATTATTTTCTACCTCCAAAATTAGTTTTGTCTTTAGTATTTGTAAGAAACATTATAATCCCCATTACTACTATTAAGAATACTGCGATTGTTGAACCTACTCCCCAGTTTTGAGTAACTAAGAAATGTTCTTCAATGGCTGTACCTAAGTTGATAATTTTGTTCCCAGCAACAAGTCGTGTAATCATGAATAATGATAGAGCTGGAATAAATGTTACCTGAATACCAGTTTTAACACCATTAATACTTAATGGTAAAATAATTTTTAAAAATGTAGTTTTAAAGTCAGCACCTAAATCATATGATGCTTCTATTAAGTTTTTATTCATACCAGAAACCGAGTTATAAATAGGTAATAACATAAATGGTAAGAATATGTAACTTGATACAAAAATAAAACTAAATGAATTAAATAGTAAACTTTGAGAACCTATACCAATATACTCTAAGAAACTATTAATTGTTCCATATTCACCAAATAATCCTAAGAACGCATAAGTTTTTAATAAGATATTAATCCACGTTGGTAAGATAATTAATAGAAGTAACAATTCTTTATATTTACTTTTATTAATAGCAAACGCTAATGGGTAACTAATTACCAAACATATAAGTGTAATTAAAAACGCATACCAAAAACTATAAAGTGTCATTAATACATAAGTACTACTAAAAAATATCTTATAATTTTCAAGTGTAAAATTACCATCAATATCCCTAAACGAATGATAGAAGATAAGTAATATAGGAAATACTACAAACAGTAACATCCACATTACATATGGAATCATAAAAAATGAACGTGTTTTTCTATTAAACATTTTTTATTCCTCCTCTTCATATGATTCAAGACGAGCATCAAATTCTTCTTCAGTTTCTCCAGGCACCATGATATGTATTGCTTCAGGATCAAAGTTTAAACTTACAGCTGCACCTGGTTTTGCTTGTTTTGTAGAGTGTACAATCCATTCATTGTATTGGTCATCTAAACAACAGATTTCATAGTGAACTCCTCTAAACAACTGAGTATCTACTACTACACTGATTTTACCTTTATCAGCACTTGTTATCTCTAAGTCCTCTGGACGAATAACTACTTCTACACGTTTATTTTTATCTAAACCAGCATCTACACATTCATACTGTTTACCGTAGATTTCAACTAAATAGTCATCTAACATAACAGCATTAACAATATTAGATTCACCGATGAAATCAGCAACAAAACGGTTTACTGGCTCATCATAAATATCAGTTGGTGTACCACTTTGTTCAATTTTCCCATGATTCATTACGAAGATATAGTCACTCATTGCTAGTGCTTCTTCTTGGTCGTGAGTTACATAGATAAACGTAATACCTGTTTGTTGTTGAAGTTCACGAAGTTCATATTGCATCTCTTGACGAAGTTTTAAATCTAGTGCTGAAAGTGATTCATCTAGCAGGATAATTTCCGGTTCATTAACAATTGCACGAGCTATAGCAACACGTTGTTTTTGTCCACCACTCATTTCACTTATATCACGATTTTCAAAACCAGCTAAGTTAACTTGCTTAAGAGCTTTTTTTACTTTTTTATTAATTACTTCTTTCTTTTCATTTTTAATTTTTAATCCGAAAGCAACATTTTCAAATACATTCATGTGTGGGAATAATGCATAATCCTGAAACACAGTATTTACATGTCTCTTATTCGCAGGTAAATCATTAACTACTTTATCATCAAGTAGTACGTCACCTGATGTTGGACTTAAAAATCCACCAATTAATTTTAAAATTGTACTTTTACCACATCCACTTGGTCCAAGTAATGTATAGAATTTTCCTTTTTCTATTTCTAAATCAATATTTTTTAATACATGGTTATTACCAAAAGACATTGATACATTTTTAAATTCAACAATATTTGCCATTATTTTCTCCTTATAAATACGAATTAGTCGCTACAATTAACACTTCACATTCTTCATCAAATGGATTTGATATTCTATGTTCTGACGTAGCTAAAAAATAAAAACTTTCATGAGTCGAAGCTATAAACTCCTCATCACCTAATCTTAATTTACATTTTCCCTTCAGTACATAACATAATGTTTCTGATTCAGAAGGATCAAATGTTTTATAATTACTATTTTTATCAAGTTTTAATATAAGAGATTCCATCTCTTTCTCATTTGATTCTGGAACCAACCATGTAAGTTTATATCCTTCATCAGTTTCTTCATAACTAGTTTGATCTTCTAATGAATAATATACTTTCTGACTAGTACTCTCCTTATCGAAAAAATCTTTAGGAGCACATCCAAGAACTTGGAGTATATTAAAAAAAGTTTCCATTGATGGAGACGCTAAATCACGCTCAACTTGAGATATATACCCCTTACTAAGGTCTGTACGTTCCCCTAACTCTTCTTGGGTGAGGTTTTTTTGAATTCGTAATCTCTTTAATCTTTCACCTATAGAATACATAACTTCTCCTTTCTATAGTTAATAAGTTAATTTGTTTAACAATATATAACTTTTAGTTAATTTTGTTTATTATTATCTAACTTAACGTTATTATTGTTTACCATTATTAAACTTATCGTCATTTAAGTTTACTAATAGTAAACTCAATGTTTAGTGCTGTTAAATCACAAGTTATATAATACTATATTTTTAAGTTAAAATCAAGTTAAAATTACATTATTTTTCAACTATTTAATAATTATAATTCTTCTTAATAAAGCCTATTATTCTTTATTATCTTAATGTTTTAGTATATAATGGTAATATTAATATAAGAAAGAAATCAAGGTACCATAATGAAATTTAAAATACTACAACCCTTCCAATCAGTTGAGGTTTATTTAAGTCAATTTTTAAAAGTGTCAAAAAAGAATATACATACAATTAGAATGCAAAGTCATCATGATAAACAAACAATTAAAGTTAATGGGAAAGAAGCAGATTTAACATCAAGTTTATCTACAAATGATTCTCTAGAATTAAATATAGATTTAGCAACATCTAAGTACTTATCAAATACAACCGCTAGAATAAATAAAGAATACGAGGATGATTATATTCTTGTCGTATCAAAACCATTCGGTATAAAAACTCATCCAAATGATATAGAAACTGAAAATGATACGCTAGTTAACTATTTAATAGCGGATTATAACTATCTAGAACCTATTCACAGACTTGATATAGATACTTGCGGTTTAGTGATTCTAGCAAAAACTCCTTTAATCAAAGCTAAGCTAGATCAAATGCTTGAACAAAGAGCAATTAAACGCTATTATACTGCACTAATAAAAAACAATGTTAAACCTCAAACTATTAATACTAATATAGGAAGAGACAGTAAAGAAAAAAACAAAATGGCAGTAACAAGAAACGGGAAGAATGCCATTACTAATATACTTGAGTGCAGTAAATTAGATCAAAATAGATTTTCAGTTCTTGTCTCACTTGAAACAGGTAGAACTCATCAAATAAGAGTACATTTAGCTTCTATAGGAGTTCCAATAATTGGGGATAAATTATATTCAAAAGACGGCTATAAATACGATAAAATGTATTTAGGAGCACTTAAAGTAAATTTCCCACACCCTGTTACAGGAAACACTTTAGAAATTAAATCGTCAATTGAAAAAGATTTTATATAATAAATTTTATACAATAATAAGAAAAACAGATGTGCAAAATTATTACACATCTGTTTCTTATTATTATTTTTTCATTTGTTTTTGAGCTTGTTTTTGCGCTTTTTGCATGTTGCTCATAACTTGATTGATTTTTTTACGAGATGGCTTTTGTCCCATTTGACTCATCATACTCATAACCATATCTTCGTTAATTTGAGGATTTTTTTCCATGTAGTTCATGAAATTACGTCTTGCTAGATAGAAACCTCCAACAACACCGATAAGTAAACAAATTGCTCCAACTAAAATTGTAACTGCAGTTTCACTCATTGTTAATTTCCTTTCTTCTTAGGAGTTATATCTTCTCCATTTTCATTAATTACCTTAGTATTATCTAATATGTTTCTCATATTAGCTTTAAAATTTTGTAAATATAATTGTCTATATTTAGCTAATTCTTCTGATTCCTCAGTAGTTAATTCACGCTCTTTTTTTGTAGCATTAAGTGAATTAATTTTAGCAATAACTTCTTTCATTTCCATATTATTATACACTCATTAACTCTTCTTGTTTTTCTTTAGTAACTTTATCAATTTCAGCAACGAATTTATCTGTTACTTTTTGAATATCATCAGAATATCCTTTTAAATCATCCTCAGTAATTTGAGAAGATTTTTCTAATTTTTTCATAGCGTCCATTGCATCACGACGAACATTACGTACAGCAACCTTAGCTCCTTCAGATTCTTTACCTACTAATTTAGCAAGTTCTTTACGACGTTCCTCAGTTAAAGCTGGGAATACGATACGAATCACTGTTCCATCATTAGCTGGATTTAATCCTAAATCTGATGCTTGAATAGCTTTTTCGATATCTCCTAATAAAGTTTTTTCGTATGGAGAAATTACAAGCATTTTAGGTTCTGGTACAGAAACCCCTGCAACTTGATTAATCGGAGTTGGTACACCATAGTAATCAACTGTTAATCTATCTAAAACAGCTGCACTAGCCTTACCAGCTCTGATAGATGCTAATTCACGACGTAAACTAGCAATCGCTTTTTCCATTCTTTCGTTTAAATTATTCATTATTTGTTCAGGCATAATTGTAAACTCCTAATATAAATTTTATTCAATAGTTGTTCCTAGATTAGAATCAGAAACAACTTTAACAATATTTTCTGCTTCATCTATTGAAAAGACAATAATTGGCAGGTGATTATCCATACAGAATGTAATTGCTGTAGAATCCATTATTGTTAACCCTTTGTTCATAATATCCATGTATGATAACTTATCATATTTAGTTGCTGTACTGTCAAGTTTTGGATCAGCAGAGTAAACTCCATCAACACCATTTTTACCCATTAAAATAGCTTCAGCACCGATTTCTTTAGCACGTAATGCTGCTGTTGTATCTGTTGAGAAATATGGATTCCCAATTCCAGCTGCAAATATAGCAACACGACCTTTTTCTAAGTGTCTTATTGCACGTCTTCTAATGTATGGCTCAGCCATTTCTTTCATTTCGACTGATGTTAATACACGTGTATCCACACCTTTTTGTTCTAATGCATCTTGTAATGCTAATGAGTTCATAACTGTAGCTAACATACCCATTGAGTCAGCCGTAGCACGTTCCATTCCTAGTTCTTCACCAGTTTTTCCACGCCAGATATTTCCTCCACCAACAACGATAGCAACTTCTACCCCTTGTTTTACTACCTCTACGATTTGAGAAGTTATTTTTGTAACAACTTCAGAATCAATACCGAATCCTTTTCCACCTGCTAGTGCTTCACCACTTAACTTATATAAAACTCTTTTATATTTAGTAGCCATTTCTATCCTCCTAATAAATTACAGACATTATTGTTTCTACTATACTAATTTTTTAAAAAAGCACACACAAGAAGTGTGTGCTTAACCTCTTTTAATAAAATATATTAAATAGAGAATTATTATTTGCTAGCGTTAACTTGGCTCATTACTTCTTCAGCAAAGTTATCTTCTTTTTTCTCGATACCTTCACCAACTTCGTAACGTACGAATTTAGCAAGTTTTCCACCTTTTGATGCTAAGAATTTTTCAACAGTGAAACTATCGTCTTTAACGAATTTTTGGTTAACAACTGTGATTTCTTCTAAGAATTTGTTAATTCTACCAACGATCATTTTTTCAACGATGTTAGCAGGTTTTCCTTCGTTTAATGCTTGCTCAGTTAATACTTTTTTCTCGTGCTCAAGTACATCAGCTGGTACTTCGCTTTCGTCTAAGTATTTAGGAGCTAAAGCAGCGATGTGCATTGCAACATCTTTAGCTGCTTCTTCGTCAGTGCTTCCTTCAACAAGAGTAAGAACACCAATTCTTCCTCCCATGTGAGAGTATGCACCGAATGCATCAGCGTCAGATTTAGTTACAACTTCAAATCTTCTTAATGAAAGTTTTTCACCAATTGTAGCGATACCTTCGTTAATTACTGCTTCAACAGTTCCACCTTGAGCTTCTACTTGAAGAGCTTCTTCTAAAGTTGCTGGTTCAGCTGCTAAGATAGCTTCTGCAACATTTTTTACTAAAGCAACGAATTTTTCGTTTTTAGCAACGAAGTCAGTTTCTGAGTTGATTTCTAAGATAACAGCTTTGTTACCTTTAACCTCGATGTAAGAAAGACCTTCTGCAGCGATTCTGTCAGCTTTTTTAGCTGCTTTAGCGATACCATTTTCTCTTAGGTAGTCGATTGCTGCATCGATATTTCCATCAGTTTGAGTTAGTGCTTTTTTACAGTCCATCATACCAGCACCAGTACGTTCTCTTAATTCTTTTACCAAACTAGCTGTAATTTGTGCCATTTTGATTTGCCTCCGTTATTTTATTATTAATTTTTTTATTTGTTTTATAATCTAAAATTATTCTTCAGTTGCTTCTACTTCTTCAGAAACTTCTTCGGTTTCTTCGATGTTACCTTCGTTGTAAGCTACAAAAGCGTCTGCCATTTTAGCTGTTAATAATTTAACTGCACGGATAGCATCGTCGTTTGCAGGGATTACGTAATCAACATCATCTGGATCACAGTTTGTATCCACGATACCTACTACAGGGATTCCTAATTTTTTAGCTTCAGCAATTGCATTGTGCTCTTTCTTAGGATCTACTACGAAGATTGCATCTGGCATACCTTTCATTTCACGAATTCCACCTAAGAATTTAACTAATTTATCATATTCTTTTCTTAATTCGATAACTTCTTTTTTAGGTAGTACTTCGAATACTCCATCAGCTTCCATTTTTTCGATTTCAGTGATTCTGTCAATACGTCCTTTAATTGTTTTGTAGTTAGTTAAAGTTCCACCTAACCAACGGTGATTGATGTAGTATTGACCACTTCTTTCAGCTTCTTCTTTAATAGCATCTTGTGCTTGTTTTTTAGTACCTACGAATAACATTTTTCCGCCTTGATCAGCAACTGATTTTACGAATTCGTATGCTTCATCAACTTTCTTAACTGTTTTTTGTAAGTCGATAATGTAGATACCGTTTCTTTCTGTGAAGATGTATTTATCCATTTTAGGGTTCCATCTTCTTGTTTGGTGACCGAAGTGTACACCAGCTTCTAATAATTGTTTCATTGAAATAACTGCCATAGTTATTTTCCTCCTTGGTTTTTTCCTCCGACATTCTCTAAGCTTACTGCAAACATAAATGCACCGAGCAGCTACTCAAATGTCGTGTGTTATATTTTTGTTGATTCTTACTCAACTTTATTAATTATATAGCATTACCAACTAAAAATCAAGTATTTTAATAAATTTTACATCAATAATTATCTTCTATATTAATTACTATTTTATTTATTTTTTATTACTTTTTATTTTTATGTATTATGAAAACAAATGTAAAATTTCATATTAATCAAAATTATTTCGTTTAAGAGGTTGATTTTTTTAGCGAGTAGTATTATAATTTATTAGAACGTAATTATTACGAATAACGGAGGAATATTACAAATGAATAAATTTTTAAAATTAATATCAGTTGTTGCTGCGTTCGCCCTACTTTTAGTAGGATGTTCAAGCAAAACTAATTCTGGAGCTTCTAACTCTGGAAATAAAACGAAAATTGTTACTTCAGTAAACTTTTATGCAGAAGTAGCTAAGAGTATCGCAGGAGATAAAGCAGAAGTTTCTTCTATTATATCTTCTACTTCGGTAGATCCACACGATTTTGAACCAACTGCTCAAGATGCTAAAACTGTTGCTGATTCTAACATCGCTATCTTAAACGGTGGTGGGTACGATTCTTGGTTCGAAAAACTAACGGCTAATAGTAAAGACATCAAAAAAATTGATGGTGCTAAATTACTAGGTCTTAAAGATGGAGATAATGAACACATTTGGTACAACCCAGAAGTAATGAGTAAAGTTGCAGACGAACTTACTAAAGTTTTATCTGAAAAAGATTCTGCTAATAAAGATTTCTATGAAAAAAATAGAGATAACTACAAAAAAGAACTTTCAAAAATTACTGATAAAATTAATTCTTTAAAAGATAAAGCAAATGGGAAATCAGTATTAACAACTGAACCAGTTTTTGAATATGCAGTTGATGCTTTAGGATTCAAAACAACAGACCAAGTTAAAAAACTAGCTCAAGCTACTGAAGAAGGAAATGATCCTGCTCCACAAGATTTAAAAGCTATTCAAGAACAAATTAAATCTAAACAAATTTCAATAATCATCAACAATGTTCAAACAACTAATAAAACTATCGAAGGATTAATTAGTCTAGCTGAACAAAATAAAGTTCCAGTACTTAATGTTACAGAAACTCAACCTGATGGTAAAACTTATATCGAGTGGATGTTAGATCAATACAATAAACTTGAAGAAATTCTAAATGGTGGTTCTGGTGAAAAAGCTTATCATGTCGAAGGTGCTGAGGAAGGTCACTCACATGATCACGAACACGAAGGGCACTCTCACAGTCATTCTCATGATGACAAAGATCATGATCATGATCACGAAAAAGAACATAAACATTAATACGAAGATTAAAAATTAGTCTTCACATATTATAAATATGTAGTATAATATAAAGAAGAGATTCTAAATCGTATCTCTTCTTTTTTATATTATAAATTAAAATTTTAAATTTACTTAGGAGATTTTATGGCTGAACTTAAAATAAAAAATCTCACTTATTCAATAGGAGATAAGATAATATTAGATAACATTACATTTTCTGTAACTTCAGGAGATGTTGTTGCTGTTGTTGGAAAAAATGGTGTTGGTAAAACAACATTATTAAACAATATTCTAGAAAAATTAAATAAAACTAGCCAAATAACACTTGTTGGAGAAAATCCAACTCTTGGATATGTACCTCAGTTCAGACAGATAGATGAAGAACTTCCCTTGTCTGCTGCTGACTTTGTATCACTTCCTATTCAAAAAGGACTTTTACCATGGCTTAGTAAAAAAGAAAAATCAAGTATTAAAGAAGCACTAGAATTAACAAATTCTCTAAAACTTCAAAATAAATCTATAGGTACTCTCTCAGGAGGAGAAAAACAACGTGTATTTTTAGCACAAGCATTGGTAAATAGACCAAACTTATTACTTCTTGATGAATTTACATCTAACCTTGATAAAACTAGTGAAATCGAATGTATGACTTTAGTTAAAGAAATTACAAAGAAAGAAAATATCATAACTCTTTGTATAACACATGAACTATCACTTATCGATGAAAAATACGTTGATAAAATTCTTTATCTAGAAGAAGGTTGCTTTAAATTTATTAGTATAGAAGATTATAACAAAGAAATAAATAATCTGAAACTATGCAAACACTATGTAGGAGATAACAACCATGTTTAATTATGATTTTATGCAGAATGCCTTTATAGCTGGTACAATTGTTGCAATAATGGCAGGTTATATCGGTGTGTTTGTAATGGCTAGAAACATGTCATTTATATCACACACCCTTTCACATGTTGGGTTCGCTGGTGCAGCCTTTGCTGTTTTCTTAGGTATTAACCCAATTTACGGACTATTAATATTCACTATTACTATGTCTTATCTAGTAGGTCATCTAAGTGTAAAAGCATTTAGACGTGAAGCTACAGTAAGCGTAATGTTAGGAATATTCTTAGGTTTAGGATTATTATTCCTATCACTAACACCTAAAAGTACAAGCTATGTTAACAACATACTATTCGGTAGTGTTGTTTCAATAACGAGAGACGATGTAAAATTAATATTTACACTTGCACTTGCTGTAATACTGCTACTTTCTATCTTTTATAGAAAAATCAAATTCGATTCTTTCGATGCGATTGGTGCTCGTGCATTAGGATTAAATGGAAAATTTATTTCTATCTTTTTCCTAGTTTTACTATCGGTGGCAACTAGTATTACGGTTCCAGTAGTAGGAGCATTATTAATGTTCGTCCTACTAACAGTTCCAGCTAGTGCAGCAAGATATCTTACTAATAAAGTAGGTCTTATGATAGTAATATCAATATCGTTCGCGTTAGTTGGTACATGGGCAGGGATTACTCTTTCATATTACACTTCCCTACCTACTACTTTCTTTATAGCAACTATCGAAGCACTATTCTACTTTTCTAGTTTAGGATACTATAACCTTAAGA